>NZ_JAOQJO010000027.1:0-43791 GCF_025567015.1 Waltera acetigignens
CTTATATGCTTGTAAGTACATAATTTTTGCAGTCATGACACAAGAAAAGCTCCCTCACAGGAAGGAGCTTTGTCTACAGTCTGAGGCCAGTGGATCAAAATCCACTGACCTTCTTGTATTCCTGTAATTTTTCTTTTGCTGCCGGGGTCAGATTCTTAGGCACCTGAATCTGGATCACGACATACTGATCGCCGTGGGCATTTTTATCCTTCATGGATACCACACCCTTGCCTTTCAGACGGATCTTACTTCCGGACTGCGTACCTTCCTTCACTTTGCACATGACATCGCCGTACAACGTGGGTACACGGATCTCGCCACCCAGGGCTGCGGTAGTATAGGGGATATTGACCGTGGTATACAGATCCTGTCCTCTACGCTCCCAGCCCGGCTTCTCCTGTACCGTCACCTTCAGATACAGGTCACCGCTCTCACCGCCGGAGTAACCTTCACCACCCTTACCTTTCAGGCGGATACTTTTACCGGTATCGATACCTGCCGGAATGTGCACCTGCACGGATTCGGACTTGCCGGTAACCGGATCTCTTAAGGTAAAGGTCTTGTCGCAACCATGCATTGCTTCGTCAAAGCTGATGGTGATGCCGGATTCCACATCCTGACCTTTGCTGCGGTAGTTCGCCCGGCTGCCCCGTCCGGAGCCTTTCTGTCCCTTGAAATACTGACCGAACAGATTGTCAAAAATATCCTCATCCCCGCCGAAGCTGCCGAAATCACCGGTACCGAAACCGCTTCCTCCGGTGCTGTAATGGAACGTGCCGTTGCCAAAGCCGCCGAATCCATCGGTGCCGAAGCCGCCGGTACCTCCATTGTAGTGGAAACCTCCTCCGTTCTTAAACTGCTCCTGATACTGTCTGGCTGCCTCCTCGTTAAATCCCTCCTGGAAAGCAGCAAAACCGTAAGTATCATATAATTTCTTCTTTTTTTCATCCCCCAGCACATCGTAAGCCTCATTGACTTCCTTCAGCTTCTCCTCTGCCACAGGGTCTCCTGCATTGGTATCCGGATGGTATTTTTTCGCCAGCTTCCGGTATGCTTTTTTTATCGCTGCGGCGTCCGCTGTCTTGCTGACACCCAGTACTTCATAATAATCTCTTTTTGTTGTCTTCGTCATATTCCCTCCATTCTGCCCAACCGGTGAGCCACACAACCAAGACGTTTTCCATGTAAAAATCAGCCACACAGTTTCCTGCGCGGCTGACCACTTCACATCTCTTTTCAAACAATTGTCTGCTGTTGCAGTCGCTTGTTCCTCTTACAGAGATTATATTATCACTACTGCTTAGCACTCGCAAGATGTGAGTGCTAAAAAATATATTAAATAATCATAAAATCCATAAACCGGCTATTACAGTTTACCACCCTTAGAACCGCCAAAGCTTGCGGAATTCAAGATGTTGGTATCAAAAGTAAAGGTCAGTCTCTCTTCGGTGCGGGCTCTCTTCAAAGACAGCTGGATCATACGGTCCAAAAGCTCTTTGTAAGGAACGCCCACCGGATCCCACAGATAGAAAGCCAGAGATCCGGGAATGGTATTGATCTCGTTAAAATACAGCTTGCCGTTGTCCTCGTCGATCATAAAGTCGATACGGGACACACCGTTACAGCCCAGTGCCTTGAAAGATCTGACTGCCAGCTCGCGCACCTCTTCTCTCTTCTCGGGAGACAGCTCTGCGGGGATCTTGCGGGATACGCTGGCCATGCCCTTGGAACCGCTGCCTTTGGCATTGCTGACATATTTGTCTTCATAGCTTAAGATATCTTTGGTATGCAGGGGTTCTTCACACTCAGAGGCGATGGCATCATTCTCATCTCCCAGTACGGAGCAGTTGATCTCACGTAAATTGGTGATGGCGTGCTCCACCAGCACTTTGGTCGCATACTTGAACGCATCATCGACGGAGTGGGTCAGTTCCACGCGGTTCTTTGCCACGCTGATACCTACGCTGGAGCCTAAGTTGACAGGTTTTACGATCACCGGATATCCCAGTCCTTTTTCCACTTTGTCGAGCAGAATCTCTATCTGCGCATAATCCGACAGCGTATACAGCTGCGCATCCAGTACCGGAACATCACACTCCTTTAATACAGCTTTCATGATGTATTTGTCCATGCCGATGGCAGATGCGGTCACATCACAGCCCACGAAGGGGATACCCATGGTCTTCAGGTAACCCTGGAAAGCGCCGTCCTCTACGTTGGTACCATGCACTACCGGGAAAGCCACATCGATCTCCACGGCTTTCTTTCCGCCGAACATCTTCACCGGGAACGGAGTCAGGAATACCTTGCCGTCCTCGTTGGTCATGATGACTCTCTGGGACTTTTTCAACAGTTCATCGATATTTTTGTAGGATTCGATCTTGCCGATCTCCTCACCGATGTACATTTCATTGCGCTTGGTCATATAGACCGGGATTACTTCGTATTTGTCAGTATCCATGTTCATGACAGCCTGGATACCGGAGATCACGGATACTTCGTGTTCTACACTCTTGCCGCCAAACAGCATTGCTACTCTTGTCTTCATTTATTTTCCCTCCTGAATTTTCCTACTCTCTGCCAACTATCCGGAACCTCTTTCACAAAATTGCCTCTGAATCTTCTAATAGTTATCCGTCAGGTCATTCTCTAATAAAATATACTTATGTCCCTGCCCTTTAATGGCATAGGCGTAAGATACAGCTTCCTCCAGCTTGTCGAATACCAGGCATTTCTCTTCCGGAAATCCCTTCTCCAGCACGCCCTCCCTGATGGGCTCGGTATGTCGTCTGCCCACTAACAGGATGTAATCGCAGCAATCCGCTGCGTAGTTACCGAATTTATGATTGTATTCCGCTTCCTTATCACCCAGCTCCACCATGCCCGGCGTGATCAGGATCCGGATACCGTCAAACATAGCCAGCGTCTCGACCGCTGCCCTGGAACCTACAGGGTTGGAATTGTAAGCATCATCGATGATCGTCACCAGACCGTGCTCCCGCATCTGCATACGATGGGGTACCGGCTCGATCCGGCGTACCGGGATCCGCAGTTCCTGCAGCGTCATACCCATTTTATGAGCGACCGCGATAGCCCCCACCACATTGATGACATTGTGGGCACCGATGAGACGCATCTGGAATCTCTCGCTCTCGCCGTCCGGGGTCACTACGGTGAACTCCGTACCTAACTGGGATACCTTCACATCTTTGGCACAGTATCCTGTCCCTTCCGTCTCGGAATAATAGAAGATCTTCTCCGGGGTCTGATCATACGCGGGAGAAGCTGCCTGCTGCTGAATATAATCGTTGTCACCGTTCAAGAACAGCATGCCGCCTTCCGGCAGGGCATCCGCCAGCTCGAACTTCGTCTTCTGAATATTCTCCATGTTAAAAAAGGTCTCTAAATGCTGTGGTCCGATAGATGTGATCACACCGTGATCGGGATGCACCATATCGCAGATCTCCTTGATATCGCCCACATGGCGGGCACCCATCTCACAGACAAAAATCTCTGTGGTAGGCTTCAGGGAACCGCGGATGGTCCGCACCACACCCATAGGCGTATTGAAACTCTCCGGTGTCACCAGTACATTATATTTTTCCTGCAATAATGTCTGCAAATAGAACTTTACACTGGTCTTGCCGTAGCTGCCGGTCACACCGATGACGGTAAGTTCCGGGACGCTTTTCAGCTTTCTCACAGCATCATTGATATAATGCTGATTGATCCCCGCCTCCATGGGATGATTGATGACATTCGCCACAATATCCAGAAACAGATTCACAGATACCAGAATCAGGCACAGTCCCGGGATCCGCTTCATTCCGCCCAATCCACACACCAGAGCGAATACCGCAGCCGTAAGGATCAGCTCCGTAGTGAGCAATCTCTTGACCCGGGCAGTATACACCAGCTTTTTCTTCGTATTCATCCGCTTCATGGCACGATATACCACGATGATCACGAACAGTACCAGATACTCGAAGATTTCAAGGGCAAGGTACGGAAACACACAGGTTACAATGCCCAGTGCCAGACCAAAATAGAGAATCCATTGCAGCCGGAACTTCTTCTTCAGCCAGTGAAGGTGTTCTTTATTCTTATAGCCGTTCTGCTGGAACATATGCATATTATACCGCATGGTATAAAAATATGCCGGAACAGCAAGCACGACCGCTATCAGCACACGTATGATCATTGCAAATATGCCTCCATAATTCCCCGGAACTGTGCCGGCTTCTCAAGGAAAGAAAAATGACCGGTTCCCGGGATCACTGCCAGGCCGCAGTTGGGTATCTTCTCTTCCATAATATGTGCATCCCGGATAGGAGTTGCCGTATCCTGATCTCCCCAGATCAGCAGCACTTCCTGACGGATCTTCGGAAGCAGCTCCGTCAGATCCTCATTCACCGCCTTCACCATACACTGACGCATCATGGGTGTCGCATTGCGGTAGTCTGCCGATCCCTGTCGGCTCCTCCAGTCATCGATCACCTCCGGGAACATAGCATAGATCAGCTTCATGTTCAGGAATTTCTTCAGGATCTTGTACTTGCGGATCTTCCATTTCTGTGCAGTAGTCCGCACCGGCAGGACACCGGCACTGTCGATCAGGATAATGTTAGTGATCTCAAAAGGGATGCTCTCTCTGGCTGCCAGCTTGATGATCACTCGTCCGCCGTAGGAATGCCCGATGAGGGTGGCCTGCTTTACCTGCATTACTTCCATAAATCTGCAGAAAAAATCCGCAAATCCGTCCACATCCCAGGGTTCCTTCGGTTCATCGCTGCCGCCGAAGCCCGGGAAATCAAACTGGATCACACGGTACCTGCTGCCGTCTATCACACCGGCTACGGAATCATACACTCCCAGATCCGTCCCCCAGCCCTGTAAGATCACGACTGTCTTATCGCCGGTACCGGTTGTTTTATAACATATATTATATCCGTCTACTACTATATTCATTGAAAACCTCAATTCAGTGTCATTGCTGTTACAATCTTTTATTATAATCGGAATCTGCTACAATGGCAACCGAAAACAAATCCGTTTATTTCCTCAGGTTTCGTCCTCCGTGTCCAGTCCCTGCATCAGAATACGATTCCATTCCGCATTATTACTTTCCAGTTCTTTCTTCTGCATAATACGATTGCGGTCACTTAAGATCGCCAGCATTTCGTCCGCGATCTCCTCCGGCGGCAGATCAGAATAATGACACAGATAACCGATCATACGGCTCGCCGTAAAATCCGTATTCAGATTCTTCGTCACCAGATCACAGAAGGACTCCGGATACCCGCGGGATAGGAGCATTTTATATAATTGCATACTTTGGGGAGATCTTGGTTTCATATTTATTCTACGCCTTCTTAATATGGAAGATCACGCCGCTCTTGGGGTAGATCCACTCGTCCTTGATCGCAATGTCATAGAGTCCGGCTCTCTGGATGCAGGCTCCGACATTGGCAGTGCTTTCCTTATTGAGATAGGAATACATAGTGACATCCATTCCATTCTTGTATTTCAGCTTGATATGGGGCTCCTTGGTCGGATCCACCAGAGTCACCTCGAAAATAGAGTTCCATACCCGGGGCATCTTGAAATAGATGCTGACTAGATGCTCCCCGCTTGCCTCGTTGCGGTCAAAATCCAACTTGAATTTCAGGATAAATCCGTTGCTCTTGCGTTCTACTTCAAACTGCGCTTCGTCGTCATTATCTCCGCTGTTGTCAATTCGCAAAATCGGCATGAACAGATCATTGATCACATCCCGGACCTTGTCCGCGGGAATACTGTTGATGAAGTCCACAGCCTCCGGTTTCACCACCAGATCCTCATTGAAAATGCTCTTGGTAAAATCCGCATCCTGTCCGGTCTCCAGCAATCCACCGTCCAGACTCTTTTTATCATAGGCAAATCCAAGTCTGATCACATCGCCCGTGTAGTTCTCGTCTGTTCCTCCCAGACATTTTACGCTGAACTTCAATTCCTCATCGATCAGGTAATACTTTCCGTCTGTGGCTCCGGGGAAACCGGCTTTCACATATTCCTCTGTCAGATTCGGCTCCAGATTGATCGTGTAATCGAACATTTTCCGGATCCTGGCGCCTCTTGCCCTGTCAAAATATTTCTCCATATTGGTAGAAAGCATATCCACCGCATCTTCATCCTTTATCATGGAGGTAATGGTGGATTTCAGGAAAGTCTTTTTATCTTCATCGCTGAAGGAATCCAGGATCTCCGGCTCCCCCATCAGCGTCTTGGTGATCTGCTGGGAGGTCTCTCTGGCGTAGGCATCCTGGGTCAGCTTGTTATTCAGTATATCGAATAACAGAAATGCCGCCAGCACACCGATGAGATTCCCCACGATATTGTCAATCAGGTCATCCAGCGTGTAACCGTTCTTCAGTGCCAGATAGGTATATCCCACAAACACCAGCAACAGTGCGATCAACACCAGTACCATAGTGGCGGACAAGGTGTCCATCACACTTTTTTTCTTCTTTTGTTTCTGATTATCCATGAATTTCCTCCCTCGTAAATACACCCTCATAGATGGCCGGCTGTTTCCTGTAATATGCCCAGAACCGGTCACCGTAATCATAATGCCACCATTCCGACGGCAGATTGGTAAATCCCGCATCTATCATAGCATAATAAAGCAGACGGCGATTTTCACGGACCTGCTCGTCCTCTGCCCCCTGTACATGCTCCGGTGCCTCAAAATACGCTGCACAGGTCTTATCCGTAAAAGCATCGAATCCACATCCCATAGGAAGCTCTCTGCCCTCCGGATCCAGAAGCGTCAGATCAATGGCTCCTCCGGTGGTATGGGCGGGAGGCACCTTTGTATCCGGTACCGGGTCCGAGACAAATTTGCAGATCGCAGCTCTCCTTTTTGCCTCCGGCAACTCTTCTAAACGAAAATCCCGGATGATGTCCACAGAATACTTTTCAAACAATTCATGCTGCAGCGCAAAGGGGCGCCAGGCATCCCAGATGCGGAACCGGTAACCATCCGGCAGATTCCCCGCCGCCTTCACCAGCCTCTCATACATCTCCTTACGGACGAAGCACTTCTCTTCCGCATGGTCCATATGCAGGATCGGATACAGCATTTTCACATCCCACAGATCACAACTTTTCAATTCTATAAACGCGGAATCCACAAACGCACTGTCTATATAGCGCTCCGGATCCCCGATCACCGGTATCGGCCTCATGGGATCAGCCTCCTTATTATTTATATTTATCATAATACCCCTTTTCCACTAAATATGGCAAGTGTCTGGTGCATCAAAAAAGAGACTGCATATCAAAATAGCAGTCTCTTTTTTATTTTCGTTTACAGATTTTCACCGTTCGATTCAATCACCTCGCGGTACCAGTATGCGGAGTCCTTAAGGATCCTCTTTTGAGTGGTGTAATCCACATAGATTAGTCCGAATCTCTCCGTATAACCGTTGTTCCACTCCATGTTATCGATAGCTGACCAGGCAAAATAACCCCAGATATCAGTTCCCTCCTCTGCCGCTTTTTTCAGGCAGCTTAAATAGCGGTGCATAAAGTCGATTCGCATAGGATCATGAACCTTACCGTCCAGGAATACCCAGTCGGGACAGGACAGTCCGTTCTCCGTAATTACGATGGGAAGTTTGTATTTTTCCTGCAGGAACTTCGGTACATAATACAGACTCTCCGGTGTCACCTGCCACTTCATTGCAGTCACCGGTGCTCCGCAGGGATTCTTCGCCTCGCGATATCCCCCCTGACCATCCGATTCCACTCGTCCGCTCTGGTAGACATTGATTCCCAGGAAATCCAACGGTTCCGAGATCAGTTTCAGGTCTTCCGGATTCCGTAACTCCTCCGGGCAATTCTCGCCATAGGCTTCCATGCCTTTCTCCGGATAATGTCCTAAAATGACGGGATCCAGCCACCAGGAGACTGCCCACAGGTCCTTCGTATCTTCCCACAGGGTGGCAATTCTTGCTGCTTTCACATCCTCAGGTTGGTCGCTTACAGGCACCGAACTTCCGAAGCAGAATGCCACACCGATCTCAGGCTTTTTCTTCGCATATTTTCGGATGACCTGCACCGCTCTGCCGTGGGCTTTCAGGTGATTATGGATTGCCAGCAGATACTCCGGCTCGGTGAGCCGTAACTTCGGAGCACAGTTTCCCTGCACATGTCCGATAATCAGATGGCACTGGGGCTCATTTAATGTCATCCAGTGGGACACTCTGTCGGAGAGTCTGTCCACGATTACCTTCGTATATTCTGCAAACCACTCGGGGCTCTCGGGATTCTGCCATCCCCCGCGAATCTGTAATTGCTGGGGAAAATCCCAGTGGAATAAAGTAACCCAGGGTTCAATTTCCGCCTCTAGCAAAGCATCCACCAAATCACTGTAAAACTGCAGTCCTTTTTCATTCACCCGTCCCGTACCGTCTGGCAATACTCTGGACCAGCTGATGGAAAAGCGGAATGCTTTCAGTCCCATATTCTTCATTCTCTGAATGTCTTCCTCATAATGATGGTAAAAATCACAAGACACATCACCTGTCTCTCCGTCTAAAATATTCTGTTTTCCTTCAGGGTTCTTACGCGTGTCATGGCAATGCACATCCCAAACGGATTCTCCTCTGCCGTCCTCATAAGCGGCTCCTTCAATCTGGTAAGCTGCTGTTGCCGCGCCCCAAGCAAAATCTTTGCGAAAGCTCATTCCGTTTCCTCCTTATTTATCCTTTTACTGCTCCGATGACAATACCTTTGACAAAGTACTTCTGGAAGAATGGGTAGACACACATGATAGGCAGTGCTCCCATAACCGCCACTGCCATACGAATGGAAATGGAGGGCATCTTCATGGTACTTGCTCCGGCTGCGGAAGCCTTTTTTATCATCTCAATATCATCCATCATCTTCTTCAGCAATACCTGAATACTGTACAGATTATCCCGGTTCACATAGTACAGACCATTCAGCCAGTCATTCCAGTAAGACAGTCCGATCAGCAGTACCAACGTCACGATAATGGGTTTCGACATAGGAAGTACTACTTTAGTGAGGATGTAGAGTTCTCCACCACCGTCGATCCTTGCCGCTTCGAGGACTTCCTCCGGGATGTTTGTCGTAAAGTATGTGCGCATCATAATGACATTAAATGCGTTTAACAACAAACCGGGAACGATCAGAGCAAATATCGTATTTTTAATATGGAACATCTGTGTCCACATCATGTAGCCAGGCACTAGTCCACCGTTGAACAACATGGTAAAGAAAATATAAAAGGCAAAAATATTTCTTCCTGGCAGATTTTTTCTGGACAGCGGGTAAGCGTATAAAGTAGTCAGCATCAGGCTCGTCAGTGTTCCCACAATTGTCACGAAAAAGGATATTGCGTAGCCTCTGACAATGGAGGTACTGTCCATCAGCAAATATTTATAGGCGGACAGGTCGATCTCCGTGGGCCAGAACCGGTAGCCTGTCTTCACCAGTGCCGTCTCTGAAGTGATGGAAGAACTGAGCAACAGTATAAACGGCATGACACACATCAGAGACAATATAATTAATACGGTATTGATTACAACCTGGTATTTTGTATCTTTTATGACCATAATCTCATCTCCTTAAAACAGTGCATTTTCACGGCTGACCTTGCGGACGATCATATTGGCGGTCAGTACCAGAATGAATCCAACGATGGACTGATAGAAGCCTGCTGCCGCAGACATACCCACGTTGTTCAGTGTTGTTAGTCCGCGATATACATAAGTGTCGATCGTATTGGTCACATCGATCAAGGCTCCGCTGTTCATGGGTACCTGATAAAACAGGCCGAAGTCTGAATAGAAAATACGTCCGATGGACATCAGCACCAGCGTGATGATTGTGGGTTTCAGACTGGATAGTGTCACATATCTGACCTGCTGCCATCTGGTAGCTCCGTCAATCACCGCCGCTTCATAATAGGTCTTGTCGATTCCCACCACCGTTGCGAAATAGATGATGCTGCTGTAGCCGAAATTTTTCCATAGATAGACAAATGTAATAATTAAAGGCCAATACTTTGGCTGTGAATACCAGGCGATGCCATTCTTGCCCAAAGGCTCCAAAATAGAGTTATTAATGAATCCGTTCTGTGTATTTAAAAAGCCATATACAATATAACTGACGATGACTGTGGAGATCAGATAAGGGATCAGAATCAGCGTCTGATATAGTTTTTTCTTCGTCTTGGATCTCACGTCATTTAACAGAATTGCTACCGTAATGGCCAGGATATTCCCCAGGATAATAAATATTGCATTATATAATAATGTGTTTCTGGTAATATTCAGTGCATCTTTTGTGGCAAATAGATAAGTAAAGTTGTCAAGTCCGATCTTCGGGCTCTTAAACATTCCCAGTTTGTAATCATATTTTTCAAATGCCATGATCAGTCCCGCCATGGGGATATAGTTGTTGATAAAAATGTATACAGCACCGGGGATCAACATGAGATATAAAGGAAGATAACGTCTCCATTTTACGAAAGTACTCTTCTTATTCATGAGTATTACCTGTTCCTTTCTTTTGAAAGAGGTCCCACCAAAGAACTGGCGGGACCTCTTTTGGCTTCAAAGCTTATATTTTAGGTTTGGACGATTATTTTTATGATTTGTAGTGCTTTAGTTCTGCTCTGCAAGCCATGCATCCAGCTGTGCCTGCTTAGCTTCGATAATGGTGTTGATACCTGCTGCATCCAGTTCCTGATTCATCTGGGGGATAGCTGTCTCAGGATCCAAACATCCGGTCAACAGACCTGCACGATATTTCTCTACTACATTGTTACATGCAGTTACTTCATTCAGTACTTCCGAATTATCCCATACAAATCCTTTTGCAGGAGAGGGCTGTGCATTCTTATTGAACTCACCCAGTTGCTCCCATACATCAGGATCATCACCTTCCCATACATAGGTAATCTGTTCATTAGGCCAAGCCCAACCTACGGAAGAGTATGAAGTATTGGAAGAATCCACACCTTCCGGATAGGTGATCACACCCTTGCTCTCATCTGCGAATACCCAGTTGTCGCCTTCGATACCGTTAACTAACAGGTTGGATACTTCAGGGTTGGTGTACATCAAATTCAGCATCTGCATTGCCTTTTCAGGGTTCTTGCTGTTATTAGCAATGCACCAGCTTGCATTTACCATGCTTGTGGTAGAATGGGGTGCACCGTTCTCCATCTGTACTACTACGATGTCTTTACCGCATTTTCTTGTCTCTTCTGCTTCAAATCCTGCCTTGAAGGAAGTGAAAGTACCAAAACCGACACCTGAGTTGAAGAATTCCTGATACCCTTCTGTGGTATTGACTGCATCCGGCATCATCAGACCTTCCTGTGCCCATTGGTATACCCACTTGCAATATTCCTTGAAGGAATCTGTATCGTAGAAATTCACTACTTGGGTACTGTCGGAAAGTGCATTTTCCAGTACGCCCAGATCATCACTCAGCACGTCACATGCCCATGCCGGATAGATCATTGTTCCGGTGTTGGGAACCAGGGGATACATATCCGGATATGCTTCTTTTACTTTTCTTAGATTGGCATCCAAATCTTCGTAAGTCCATGGAGTGGAGTAGTCGATTCCCAATTCATCCGCAATGGATTTTACCATTTCAAAGCCACGCCCCTGTGCCTTATCCTTGTTCATCGGTACTCCGTAGATACTTCCGGATACGGTAGAGCACCGCCAGTCATCCTCGGAGATACCGGACAATACATCCGGTGCATATTCTGCCAGCAGATCATCCATGGCAACAATCTGGTTTGTAGTTGCCATGGTGGACATGGATACCTGCCAAGGCATTGCGAAGAACAAATCCAGATCTTCTCCGGAAGCCAGTGCCAGATTCAGCTGCTCTGAGTTTACACCAGTCAGAAGGTTTACTTTTACACCTATGGCGGGCTCTGTGATCTCGCTTACTGCTGCCGCAACCTTTTCTGCAGCCTCCGTGGTGGAATTATTGAACGCGTAGATGGTAATGGTGGTCACATCATCATTTGACGCTGCCGTCTGTGTGCTTCCTGCCACACTGTCTGCGCCTGCACTCTGTGAAGCGTTGTTATCTGCGGTAGATCCGCATCCTGCAAGAGTCGTTACTGCCATCGCGGTAGCAAGTCCTGTTGCCAATAACTTTTTGATTTTCATAAGTTTCTTCTCCCTTCGTAGGTCTTCATTGATGATGAGTTCATTATAAAAAAATCCCACAATCGTATCTATCTGTTAAAAATGTTGTTTGTGTCAAAAAAATAAGTTTTTTTACTTTCCGCATTCCGGAATATCAAAAATGTCACATTCTATTGTAAAAAATGTGACATTTTGAAAATACTATTCGTTTGTGCGCCCGATCTCTTCCCGATCCTCCGTAGGCGAAACCCCGTTGATTTTCTTATAGCTTTGGGAAAAATGGGAAAAGTTGGTATATCCCACTTTCATGGCGATCACACTGATGGGTAACACCGTCTCTCGGACCATGTTCCGGGCAAGTGTCATTTTCTCTGAGATAATATATTCTTTTAATGACATTCCCGTTTTGTTTTTAAACAACACAGAAATATAATTGGCGTTCAGGTGCACCGCATCGGCAATATCATCCCTCTTGATATCCTCATCCATGTGGCTTCGGATGTATTGGAATATCTCATCGATCTGGGTCTCCTTCCCCGACTCCGTATTCCGCAGTTCATGCAGTCTCGCCGTCACATATTTTACCAGCCATAGCGTATCTTCCGTGTAAGCATAGGCAGACATGGCACGTTGCATGATCTCTTCCTCCGGGAACAACTGCTCCATATCCATATTTAATTTCTGGAGTACCAGATAGATTACACCCATAATCTTCTGGTAAAACCGCATCAAATTTTTGGAATTCAGTTGATCCTCCGCCGCCAATCTCTGCAAGGTATCCGAAGCGTCTTTTACCACGGTATCATACAGTTCATTTTCCAGAAGTTGTACCCAGTTCTCGCAGTAGTGTTCCTCTGCTTTCCGTTCCTTCTGCTTGCTCTCCTGCACATTGTAGATTCCTTCTTTGCGTCCAACATTGTTCTGGTCGGCTTTTTTCAGAATCCGCACTAGTTCCCAGACCGCCTGCCGATCCTCCAATGCACCGTAATATATGGCAACTCCACAGTCGAAAAATTTCTGAAAGGTAATCTGAAAACGCTCCATCTGATGATACATGGATTCTTCATTCAGTTCTGCTGCACTGTCGGTGCACAGAAGTACATAATAGATTCCCTTTTCCTGCTGGCAGAGAAGTGCTTTCCAGGCGTAAGGGTAGAACAGTTCTTCCAGCACATTGGAAATCGTATCATATAACAGCGTCTGATCCCAGTTCTCCAGTCCCTTTCCCCAACGAACCACATCCAGCAGGCTCAGTCTGGAATTTTCCGTCACACAGATTCCTATTTCTTCGAGGTTGTGCATGGCTATTTCCTTGTCATTCTTCTCCTCCGAGAACAGATCCGCCAACATTGCCCCCAGGACAACCCCCTTTTTATTCTTCAGCAGCTGTCCGTAGCGGGAATCCTCGTTGACCCGCTGTTTCATCCGGATCTTCTCCGTCGCTCTTCCCACGGCATCCTCGATCTCTTCATATCTCGCAGGCTGTAAAATATAGTCAAAGCTTCCCAGCGCCACAGCCTCTTTGGCATACAGGAAGTCCGCATGTGCCGTCAGGAAGATCGTCTCCACATCTATTTCCTGCTTTCTACACCATGCCAACAGGCTCAGCCCGTTTTCCACCGGCATTTCAATGTCGCACAGCATGATATCCACCGGCTTCTCCAACAGGACCTGTTTTGCTTCATAGGCATTATATGCCTTGTATATCTGCGAAATCCCCAGACGATCCCAATGCACCCCAAACATGACACCGCTTACCACATTGATCTGATCATCTACTATTAATACATTAATATTTTCCATAGGGTAAATACATCTCCACACAAGCTCCGTTCGAGTTGCTATATAATATTGTTGCTTTTTCCTCATAACGTATTTTAATACGTTTCCAGACATTCTGGATACCGATCCCCACGGTCTTCTCTTCTGCGAATTCTTCCTTGTTCAGAAAATGCAGTACATCTTCCGGAAAACCGGGACCGTTGTCCAGAATCGTAATACACACATAAGTATCCTCCGGCGTCTCTCCAGGGAGTAACGATACCCGAATACTGATGAGCAGTGTTTTTTGGGACTGTACACCGTATTTCACTGCATTCTCCACGAAAGTCAGCACCGACAACGGCAGGATCTGAAATTCTTCCAGTTTTTCGTCCACGGCAATGTTGTAATTCACCGGTACGGACAACCCCAGCTGTGACAGTTTCAGGTAGGATTCCACACTCTCCATCTCTTTCCGGACACTAATGGTATCTTCCTCATAAGTAATCACTTTTCTGAGGTAAGAAGACAGCGCCAGCGTCAGTTCCTGAATGGAGTGGTATTCCTTCTGCTCCGCCAGCGCATAGAAATTCTTCAGGCAGTTCAGAAAAAAGTGGGGGCGGATCTGAATCTGTAAATACTGAATCGTTGCATTCTGAATCCTGCGCTCCTGCTCATAGGCATCGATCTTCAGCTTCTGGATCTGATCCATCATGTGATTAAAGGTAGTCGCCATCAGACGGAATTCCTCCACATCACTGTTTTCCTCCGCATAGGCATTCAGATCACCCTCAGCGATCTCTTCCATGGTTGCTTTCAATCCCTCTAAGGGTGCCACGAAGAAACGATACATATAAAAATACAGAATCGGGATCAGCAGAATAAAAATAAAGCTGCAAAACAGCAGAAACCACTGCAAAGCTCCCATATAGTTCCAGAAGCTTCCGTAGGGACTGATGTAATACTGCACCAGATCACCGTAGGGCAGTTGCTCATGCACCACAAGGTATCGCTCCATTCCTTTCCCCGTGATGTAATAACCCTTGGAATTCTGTTTCAGTTCGATCTGTTTCTCTTCCAACAGATTTTTCTGATTCAGCGCCTGTCCGTCCTGCGTTGCATAGACCAGATAAGACGATCTTCCCTCAACTTCCGAGGAGGGCTTCATAAACTGGTCGAAATCCATGACCGCACCGATATACATCGAGCCGTATTTCAGAATCCGGATCAGGAAATAGTCATCCCCCACCGGAATCACATACCAGTCACTATTCAGTTCCCCCTGCTTCATCTCCTCATAAACAGCCCGACATATTCCAGACTGTTTGGTCTGCACATAGCGAGTACCCGTGGCATGTTTGATCCGGACCAGATCGTTACTCTCCGAATAAAATTCCAGTGCCACCAGTCCATCCACATCCGAAGTCAGATATTTTGTAAAATCTTCCAGAATGTTCTGCCCGCACAGATAAGCCTGTAATGACTCCAACGGATAATTGAGTCTCCTGAAATCATTTCCTACCATTTCCGAGATCATATAAGACTGGACCGTTTTAATACTTTTCTCATAAAATTGTTCGTAAATATAGCCGGTACCGGCTGCGCTCTGGGCAGCCTGCCGGTTCAGCGCTGTCATAGAATAAATATTATATATGATCAGTGTCACCGCAAGAGGCAGCACCATAGCGCATACGGTCAGCAATAAACGTTTTCTTACTCTTTTCATTTCTTTATAATGTTATACTTTCAGATTCTTATTACGGTCTGACCGGCGTACCAGCCGGCAGACGGCTGAACAGCCAACCCCGCTTCCTCAAAACCGGAGAATTCCTGGATGCCAAATATAGTCCAGCACCAGTTTAGCATAAGACCACACAAATAACAAATAAAATATTCCTGTTTGCCATTTCCCGCAAGGCTTGTTAAAATGAGGATATGAAAAAGAAAAATTTATGTAAAACGTTAGTAAAAACCATGTGTATCGTGCTGGGGATCCTCATCCTCGCACTGTTGGCTTACATCGTCTACCTCTATGCCAGTTATTACAGGATCGAGGACAATCAGGAACTGGTGGTGGAGGCACCGGTCGACGATACTACCACAGGTGCGGCTGCGGTGCTGGCTACGGATACGGAATATTCCGCAGTGACCTACAACATCGGTTTCGGTGCTTATCTGCCGGATTACAGCTTCTTCATGGACGGCGGTACCTCCTCCTGGGCGGAGAGCCCGGAGACCGTACAGTATGCCATAAACGGTGCGGGAGAGCTGGTGAAGTCATTAGACCCGGATTTTGCGCTGATCCAGGAGATCGATCTGGATGCCACCAGAAGCTATCATACGAATGAATACGAAATGCTGCGTCAGAGTCTGTCCGGGTACACTACGGTATTTGCACAGAATTATGATTCCGCTTTCCTGTTTTATCCGTTTACCCAGCCCCACGGTAGCAGCAAATCCGGTCTCGGCCTGTTTTCCAAGTACCCGGTGTCTTCTGCTCTGCGCCGAAGCTTCCCCATCTCCACTTCCTTCAGCAAGTTCTTCGATCTGGACCGCTGCTACAGCGTCTCCCGGATCCCGGTGGATAACGGGAAAGAACTGGTGATTTTCAATCTGCACATGTCCGCCTACGGCAACAGCGATGCCATCCGCCAGGGACAGATTGAGATGCTGTGCAATGATATGGCAAAAGAATACGAAGCCGGCAATTATATGCTCTGCGGCGGCGACTTTAACCACGACCTGAAGGCTTCCGAGGAAGATGCGGAAAACTGTGAGTCCTGGGCTTTTCCTTTTCCCAGAACCGAACTGCCGGAGCATTTTGCCTTCTGTCTGGATCTATTGAGTTCTGAGGAACAGGCGGCACTTTGGAACAGTGCCAGAAACGCAGATATGGAATATGTCCCCGGTGTAACTTATACCGTAACTTTGGACGGATTTATTATCTCCGACAATATCGAGTGCCTGTCCTATGAGAATGTAAACACCGGCTATTCCTACTCCGACCATGATCCCGTGAAGATGGAGTTCATGTTAAAATAGTGTCAAGATTTACAAAGTCTGTTGACAGTGCTTGTCCTTTTTTGTAGAATGAGGGCACAGTTAAGAGGGAGTAGTTCCCGGATGGTTTCTGATAGAATGGTAACCCAGAATGGTAACCGAATGATACATGAAGCTGTCCGGAATGATAATCGTCATCACGTCCGTCGGACCGGTTATTATTGTAAGTAACGAGACTTTTATCGATCATTTTTGATGCGGTAAAAGTCTCTATTTTTATACTTTTTTCTAAGAATACAGACGCTTGCTGCAGGAAAGGACAGCTTATGGAATACATATTGTTACTCGTAGGATTTATACTTCTGATCAAAGGTGCAGACTTTTTCGTGGAGGGAAGCTCCTCCCTGGCGGGGATCCTGAAGGTCCCCAGCGTCATCATCGGACTGACCATCGTGGCCATGGGCACCAGCGCGCCGGAGGCTTCCGTCAGCATCAATGCTGCCCTGGCTGGCAGTAATGATATCGCCATCAGTAATGTCGTCGGATCAAATATCTTCAATGGTCTGGTGGTGGTAGGTATCTGTGCATTCCTGCACAGCTTTATGCCCCACGGAGAGATCCTGAAGCGGGATATGCCGTTAAATATCCTGGTAACTGTCGTATTATGTCTGATGTTTTTCGATGGCAGCTTAAGCCGCATTGAAGGTGCTGTCCTGTTGCTGGGCATGATCGTATATCTGGGATTTATGATCTATTCTGCCCGGAAAAACAGAGAAGAGGGCGAACCCGGCAAGATTCTCTCTCTTCCCCGCAGCCTTTTGTATATTGCCGGAGGTCTGGCTGCCGTTATCTTCGGTGGGGATCTGGTGGTAGATAAAGCCTGCATCATAGCTACGAATTTTGGTGTCAGTCAGAATTTCATCGGACTGACCATTATCGCCATCGGCACCTCCCTGCCTGAGCTGGTGACCTCCATCGTTGCCACGAAAAAGGGAGACAGCGGGCTGGCGCTGGGCAATGCCATCGGCTCCAACCTGTTCAACATCCTGTTTATCCTCGGAATGTCCGCGGTAATCAGCCCTCTGCATGTCCTCGGAGAGTCCGTCATCGACACCGTACTGCTCCTTGGCAGTGCCATTCTGCTTTTCGTATTCGCCCGTACCGGCAGACGCATGACCCGCAGTGAGGGGGCTGTGTGCGTTCTTCTGTATGTTGCATATACGGCTTACCTCTTCGTGAGATAACAGTGTGGCTATAGACGCACTAAAAAAGCGCACCTGGGGGAGGTGCGCTTTTTTATCCTATTCAGGCTATTTGTGGCAGATATCTCTCCACTGGCAGTCTCCGCAGATGACCTTGCCATATCCCGGCTGCAGAATCTTCTCTTCCACGATCCGCTCAAATTCCGCAAAAGTCATTTCCTGCCCTGCCTTTAATCCGGTGTATTTCAATACACCCGCATCATACCGGTCTACCTTCTCCGCAGACTCGCAGCTGCCACCCTTATTATGGGGGCAGGCGCTGCAGATCTCATCCGTCGCTCCGACCAGCTGCAGGGATGCCAGTCCATTTTTCCCCAGAAGCCATTCCTTCACCTCCGCCATATGCTTAGTGAACCCTTCACTGTATCCCTTCCCTTCGAAAAAATACAGGCACATGCCGTGATGCGGACGGATCCGGTAAGTTGTTGTCACTTCCATATCCAGTGTATCCTTTATTCCTGTCCGTTCAGCTTCAGGGCCTTAGACAGTCTCTTGCTCAGTGTCAGTGCCAGTGCGATCTTCACCAGATCCGGAATGATGAAAGGAATAACGCACCAGCCCAGAACGGTAGCAAGGCCGACTGCACCGGAGTTCTGTGCGTATACCACCATGAACCACACCGTTCCGATAGCATAGCACACGATCAGACCCAGTACCATGGACACACCAAGCACCCATGTCTTACGTCCGAACAGCTTCTCGATCAGCCACATTACTAATGCAGAGAATAAAAATCCGACAATGTAACCACCGGTGTTACCCAGCAGAACACCGATACCACCGGAGAACCCGGCGAATACAGGAATACCTACTGCACCCAGTAAAATATAGATCAATACCGCAAGGCTTCCTCTCTTACCACCCAGTACGCCGACTGCCAGGAATACTGCGAAGGTCTGTAATGTAAAAGGAACCGTCATCGGGATGGAGATCCAGGAGCAGATCGCGATCAGAACCGCAAATACCGCAATGTACACCATGTCATAAGTCTTGCTACGAGTTGTTGTCTGTGTTGTCATAATAAAAAACCATGCCTTTCTGTCAGATGTCTTTTATAAAAACCTCTGTTAGAATAGCATGGTGTTTTTCAATTGTCAACCTTTTTATAATATGGTTAACAATTGAGTAGATTCTCTGGTCAGGACTGCTTCATCGCCTTCTTATTCCGGTACATATCCTCATCTGCACGCTCACGCACCTTCTCCGGATCCGTATCATCCGCCGTGAATACAGCATACCCATAGGCAATTCCCACAGGAACGGGAATGATGTTCTTATGATTCAAGATCTCTACATCCTGATCGATCTTATGCATCACACGTTCTATCTTAAAATATCTTCCCTTCGGAATGATACAGCAGAATTCATCTCCGCCAATGCGATAACATTTCCCATAGCGTTCACAATTGTCCTCTATGATATGTGCCGCGTTGATAATATACTCATCCCCTACCCTATGGCCATATTGATCGTTACACTGCTTAAGATTATTCAGGTCAAAGGTCACTATGACATACCCTTCAAAATCCTTCTCATTTTTCACAAAATAATCATAAGCATTTCGATTGTACATGCCGGTCATGGAATCATTCAGGGCAAACTGTTCCAGCTCCTCCACCCTGCGACCTTTTTTCAGCCGGGCAACCGTCTGTCTGGCGGATTCTATTCCCAGCACCACAATAAAGATCAAGAAAGAGATTCTGCCAAAGACACCTACATCATTGCTGGTTTTATAATAACCACTCACATCTACAATGGTAGCAAAAAATACAAGCAGCAGTGCCCCTACACATGCCTTCAGCCTCTGATCCAGCTGCCTTCTGGCAATTTTGCTACAGATGACCACCAGCAGGTATAGAATCATCAGAATGATCAACGCATGCGTCATCCACAGGCTTCTCCGGAACTCATATATCTCTGTTGCATTCAGTATATGCGTCAGGACGATCAATGCCAGATTAGCATTACAGATAATTCTACAAAACCGGTCATCCCTGATCTCCAGAAAGCTCTTCACAAACAGGATAAAGGACATCGGCAACAGCATGAGCGTAGCAAATGCCAGATAAGAGCATCCCTGCCTGTTGGCCAGGAGCAGCGTTGCCACATCCGTCTCATTGGCCGACCATGTTCCAAGCAGGATCGAAAAAATACCCAGATACAATAAGGTTCCGTCGATCCGGCTTCCGCAGCGGATAACGATCCAATAAATACTAATATACAATCCTATCAGTATCACCATCATGCTGATGAGAAAGGCAGGCATTGCCCGGCGCATCACCCAACGATAGATATTATAGCCGCCACCGATATAAAACGTCTTCTGCTGGCCTGCCGTTTCCGGATAACAAGGGGTGAACTGTACCTGCAAGCTGCTCACATTACTTGAAAACCTGACAATATTCCAAGTCCAGCCCGGAGTATTTCCCCATATGCCGGGTACAGCATCCAGCTGATAGATCAGCTTCCCATCTGCATACACCACAATCTCCTGATGTGTCGAATAAAACACGATCGAGTTCGTCTCATCATCGTTTTGATCCAATATAAAATCGTACAGCTCCCTGCCGTCATCCAAGACGCTGACTGCGTCCGGCGTACATGCCTGTAATGGCTTTACCTCCGGCACACTGTCTGAGGTGCAGATCATGCACAGAAGCACCATAGCAAATACGACTGATACAATTATAATAAGCTTTCCCTGTTCCTTCTCCATTACTTCCCTCAATATCCAACGATCCGTTTGGTACTATAGTACTAATTTTCTTATTATTTGTCAACACAGTATCGTATCTATCTCACGTTTGAAAATATTATAATTCTGCTCATCCCGGAGGGAACAATATATGGCCAGTTCTATGGTTTTAAAACATTTTCTGTAACGAGCGATCACATTGGAAAACGCAGCTGCCACAGCCTCCGGATCATTCTCAAAAGCTCCGCATCCGAACGCCCCCAGAATGACCACTTCATTGCCTCCCGCCACGGCCACATCCAGAATTCTGGTCAGACGCTTCTCATGCAATGCCTGCTGCTGTGCTCTCGTCATCTTCACGGTCTTATTACCGTCTCCGAGATTCATCCCATTGGCCGGGAGCAGACGCAGATTCGGTGCTGCACAGGTGATCACATTCACAGAATACCAATCTGATTCCGGAAGTGGTGCCGGTGACGCAGTATCGGATTTGAATACAATGACTTCCGGCGTATAGATGCAGTCATCATTGTGGATCGGATCCTGCGCATATCTGTGTGGAGAATAAAAGCCTGCCCACATTTCCTTCGTATTCAGACAAAAATACAGGGTGGAGCAGCGGCACAGGCATTCCTCCTGGGCAGAGCTTCCCTTGGTCACACCACCTCCGGGATTCGTCGCTGATGCAAAATTGTGAACACATACCCTTTCTCCCGGATACCCGGCAGCTGCCTCATAGCTTCGCTTCTTCGACACTATGATTTCCGCATCCTTCTCATATCTGTCACGATTCTGTGCAAGCTCCGGCATCAGGTCCGTGACTTCCATCATCTCCGGGATCAGCACCTGTTCTGCCACAGAGCGCTTCACTGCCTCTTGCAGCCCCGGATCTTCCTTTACCCGTTTTTCTGTATCCTGAAAAATTCTAACATTCTCATCCCTTGCCATGATCCGTTTCTCCTCCCATCTGTCCCGGCACTGGCACTGCAACTGCACTTTCCTTCTGTTCCAGCGGCAGTATCGCATAGTATACCAGCGTGTGCTTGTCATCCGGCTGACAGTCCCGGTGATAATGGCCGAAATACCAATGCCTGTAATGCAGCTTCTGTTCCAAAGACCCCAGATAGTCCGTCAGCAGATCCGGGGCACAGGAGCGTCCCGTCCCGGCATTGATCCGGTCCTGCAGCGTGCTGGCACAACAGTGTGTGATCACATAATCTACCTCGTAGTGATATCGTTCCAGATTGCGCAGGCCCTCCTGCAGTTCTCCCTCTGTCGGCAGCTCCTGGGGCCACCAGCTTTCCTGAAGGATCCGGTAGGGAAGATAATTCCGGTCTGCCCTGCGCTTCTGTTCTGCGAAATCCACCGTCTGACGATCCAGAATTCCTCCCTGAATGTCATGGGAAGATGCCCCTCCGAAAGTGAAAAAGGTCTTGCCGTCAATCTCGAAGACCTGTCCCCGTTCCAGCAATATCACCTTGTCCCGGATAATGTGCCGCGCTTTCCCGCCATGCCATTCTTCCAGCGGATATTCCCCGATCATATCATAGTTTTCATGGTTTCCCTGTACCCACAGAATGGTGTAAGGTTTCTCCGCAAAATTTTTACAATGATACTCAAAAGTTTTATCCTTCGCCCAGCACAGTCCAAAATCTCCGCAGATAATGATGTAATCTTCTTTTGTCAGTTCCATGCCGGTTCTCCGTAATCTTTTCGCGGAAAATTTTGTGAAATCCCCGTGGGTATCTCCCGTTATGTAAATCATACTGCTCTCCCTGTGCACCTTCTCTTCCATTCCGCACTATGCGGCATTTCCCCAGATATGACTAGAAGAGGGCACCAGGTCCTCTTCTACCAAAAGCTCCATCGGGCTTACACGATACAAAATAGCTAAAGCAATCAAATTGTCGGCCTGGGGAAAGCACTTTCCGGCTTCCCATTTATACACGGCCTGCGTAGATTCAAAGCCCATGTATTCCATGACCTGCTTCACGGAGATCTTCCGCTCCTGACGGATTGCTCTCATCCGTGCGCCGCTGGCCACAATGTCAAAATGCGGTCTTCCCATCATACGCCTCCTTCCGATGCCGTACAGCATCCAGTTGCATATCCGTCTTTCCGTAGACTTTTACTATAACACAAAGAATCTCTTTTGCCTATTAACCGTTGGTTAAATTATCACAAAATTTCCTACCAGTACTGTTCTCCCCAGTATCTGGTCAGAATCCTCTCCATGTTGGCTCTCCCACCGGGTTGGCCGTATGGATCTCCACCGGATAAAAGGTCTCACGTTCTGCCAGCCATAATTTCATAGTCCTCTCTCCCACATCATTTCCAGGTTATCTTCCGTTCCTGGCAACACTGCGCGTATCCTGTCCGGTAACAATATCACGCGTTTCCCGCACTGAGGGCATACTGCCGCATGGAATGTCTCTCCGGTCTCTACAGACCGGTATTTTTTGATCGTCGGTCCCTCTTCGACATCCATCCACATGAAACGATGGCTGCAGGAAGGACAAATCACTTCACGTACCTGCATTTTTGTTCCTCATCCTATGGGCTCTCTTGCTCTCTCCTTGCTGTAGGATAATATTAGCATACTGCATGGAAAGAAATACCGTTTCAGGTAAAGTTTACAGGAGTTATTCCAATCATTGTGTGTGATAAACTTCCATACCTGACTTGCCAATGTTATATCACCACACCACAACAATGATCTACTTCATGTTGGATGATCTGGGCTGTCCAGCCGGTGTATTTGCCATGCTGTTTCCTGAAATTGCTATCCAGGTAATCCACTTCAATCTCTTCGTATCTCGTGCAGGGTCTCACACCTTCCAGTGACAGACATCCTTCCTCTGTCTGGTACGGACGCAGCTTTTTCGTGATCACCGGATTGATCATGGCAAATTGAAACGGGCCTGCTGCCACTGCAATAATATTTTTCCGAACCCCTATCATATTTGCCGCCATTCCGACACAATGATCCAGATTCGCTCTCAGAGTATCCAGCAGATCTGTCACTACCTGTGCGTCCACCTCCGTGGCATTCTCGGATTTCTGTGTTAAAAACATTGGATCGCGTGTGATTTTCTTTATCATTTGTTTTACACTCCTTCCATATAAGCTTTACATTCCCATTTCTTCTATCTCTTTTAACATAAATTCTTCTAGCCTCTTCTTGTCCGGCAAATGCAACATATAAGTTGAAACAAATAATTGATTATCCATGCCAGATAATGCATACTCTACCATCTGAGAACCTTTCTCCGTACATAATAGTATTCCCACCGGGGGATTATCTCCTTCCGTCATTTCATTTTTCTTATAATACCCCACATAAGCATTAAGCTGTCCTAAATCCTCATGTTTGAACTCATCATTTTTAAGTTCAATAATAACATTACAGTGTAAAAGTCGATTATAAAAAACAAGGTCTATAAAATAGTATTTATCGTCTATTACAATTCGCTTTTGTCTGGCCTCAAAGCAGAACCCCTCTCCGAGTTCAAGAATAAATTCCTTTAAATGCTCCATAAGAGCTTGTTCTAAATCAGATTCTGACACGACATCCTTTGCATCAAGTCCTAGAAATTCAAATGTAAATGGATCTTTAATTGATAACATTGTGCCATTTGCATTTCCAACAGACTTTTTCAATAAAATTTCCGGATTTTTGCTTATTTCTGCTCTTACATAAAGATTTGTTTTTATCTGTCTGCGAAGTTCTCTTACATTCCAATTACACTTCATGCATTCTGTTTCATAAAAAAATCTTTCAAACGCATCATTCAGTACCATAATTTCTCGAATATGTGAAAACGACAAGTTATTAACTAATACATCCGGATTTGTCACAAATTCGTTCGACACCGTCGAACTTTTTCCCAAATCCGGTAATTTAAATTTGCTCGACACTGTCGAACCAATTTGTGGATATACCTTATAAAACTGCCTGCAAACCTTAAATAACGTTTCGTTCAGTCCCTTATAATCAATCTTTTTCTCCAGATTTTTCAAAAGATGAGAACCATATTCAGCTCTATCACTGCCATCCTGTTCATATTCAACTATATAATAACCAATCGCCCAATTTCGCAATGTCATAAGTTGGTTAACGGCACTTTTTGCTGCTGAACTTGCTTTTTCATTTATCTGCTTAATGCTATCTGCAAGAAGTTCAAATTTCATTGTCCTTTTCCTTCCGTCTGTAGGTATCTATTGTTGTCATTGGGTAACTAAGCAGGACTCTCTCTGAAATCACAGACATCAACTCTCACTGATATAGAAATTTTGAAATAGAAAAACTGCTTATGCATAGAGGATAGCAAACTGTGCCGGGATTGTCAACGTAGCATAATAGCCAAATTCAGACGGTTCGAATTTGGCTATTATTTTACGCTGTTTTAGAACTTTACAACTTCCGGTGCATGGGTGAAAGAGGAAAACGTAGATCTCTGCTTTCGGATTCGCATGCAGCTGCTTCGAAACCTCTTTTACTTTGCCGGAACATTCCGGTCTGTTCCATTATAAAACACCAGAAAGCTCGGGGTCGGAATCTTTTGAATTCCGGAGGAATATAGGGACTTTTCATCTACCAGATCCTGATATTCACTGGCTATGTAAAACAAATCTCGCAATGGAATATTGGGGTTATACGTAGACTGATGTTCATACAGGTACAATCCCATTTCCAGTACAAATGCCAGATCGTTCTTCATGCCCATATAAATGGCATTTTCCAGAGTCACGATCTCCAACTCTTCCGGGTTCTGATAATGTTTCCCTGTCACAGCATTATACAGAGATAACAAATTTTCGATTTGGGAAAATATCCATCGAAAAATAGTATCCTTGTATTTGCGGTTAGCAATAAGCAATTCGTAGCTGCATTTCTTCATAGTGTCCTCCTGTTCCCATAGCACTTGAAATCAAGAAGGTACACTTCGCCTGTCCTATCCACTTGTCATTCAACGTACTATGCTGTGCATGCATGGTTAATGTGGTATAAAAGCATAGAATTCATTGAAATGATATAGATGTGTGGATCAGCTCTCGCTGCCGGAATCGTAAGAATATATGCTTTGAGATTATAGTACTAACAATTCCGGCACTTGTCAACACAGCGCTTCCTATATATGTGAAAACAACAGACGTTGCAAATCCAGTTCTTTCCTGCCAATCTCCGATAAATGGCTGTACGCCTACTCCATGCACTTTCTGATCTTATCAATCAGTGTCACATCCGCCGGAAGCCACTGTACGGAATCCAGTTCTTCCTTCGTCAGCCACCTGGCGGCTTCCGCCTCAAGAAGCTTCAGTTCTCCCGACGCAACCTCACACCAGAAACAATCCATGGATAAATGGAATGCCGGGTAATCGTACTCTATGGTGTCTATCAGGTCTCCGACTCTGACCGTAGCATCCAGTTCCTCCCGGATCTCTCTGACAACCGCCTGCTGTGGAGTTTCTCCGGCTTCGATCTTCCCGCCGGGGAATTCCCAGCCACCTTTGAATTCTCCGTAACCTCTTGCGGTGGAAAATATTTTTGTTTTGTGCTCTATGGAATCGCAGATTACGGCTGCGACTACGCGAATGGTTTTCATACTGCTTTGTTCTCCTTTGAAATATTGCTCTGTAAATACCTTAACAAATCCTCGCGCACAGGATGATGCATCTTCATGGTCACCTTCGCGATCGGTTTCATTTTACCACTGTTGTCTTCTTTCTGGCTATCTACAGATTCTATAATATCAAATTGTCCCATATAATAAAAGCTTGATTCCGCATCACTCTTTTTCACCAATAGATGTTTTCTCGGTGCTGTCAGTACTTTCTGCATGTAAGGACTGCTATTATCCTTACCAATCTGGGAATCCCATTTAAAAATCAGATTATCCTCGAAAGCATCCGCATAATCAGGTTTTCCATCCGCGTAGTTCTTGCCCTCTTCGGCCTCTTCCTTATGATATGTAATAAAAATGAATACATCATCACCAATTCGACTCATTCCATACATTGTAGAAGACATATCTTTCCCACAATTCATCAAAAGGCTCACGTCTCTTCTGGAATATTTCTCATATAAGACAAACGGTGTTTGCTCTACTTTTCCATGAGCATACTTGTCCCGGTATCTTGCAAGTCCCACATTTATGATATCTTTAACCTGCGTATTAAATTCATTGTCCAACAGGCAATTTGCGTAGCTCGCAAAGCAACGCACACCCTGCTTTTCGTCATAATCCATAATCTCTATGGTATTATACTTCTGATATTCCTCGTCCTTACTAGTAAAACATCCCTGTAGAATTTTTACTGATTCACGCATTTCCAGATCCGTTATATTATAATCCAAGAGTCGTTTCAGTTCTTTTTGTACTTCATTCACAGAAAATGTCTTCTTTGTCAGTAATTTCTGCAAGAGGAACAACTCACTGGGTCTGACACCGCTTAAAATCGTTTTAGACAAGTAATCTAAGATCAGCTTTTCATGATCCGTTAATTTGCTGAAATACTTGCCCTTTTCCACCGCTTCCAGAAATTGCCAATACGTCTTATATTCTCTTATAATTACCAGCGGATCAATCTCTCCCTGTTCATAAAAATCAAACAATAACGGCGTCCTTCCAATGCGATTTTTCAGAGAAATATAGCTTTCCTTTATAATAGATCTCATTCCTTTGATTTTATCAATAGAATTGAAAATCTTCTCCTTAGCAATCTCATCAAAATGAACTGTTGATGCTCCAGGAATCGTATTGTTCCCCGAAATCACATATTTCCGAATGGTATCCGCATTATAAGTTCTATCTCCGGACAATGCCACTGGAATCATAAAATTATTATTGTAATTGCCGATGAAATCAAGAATTACCACATATTCCTTGTTCTCAGCTTTTCTAAGTCCTCTGCCAAGCTGCTGTATAAATACAATAGGAGACTGCGTAGGTCGCAGCATGATCACCTAGTTCACTTCTACGATATCTACACCTTCATTCAAAATATCTACTGAAAAAATGTAGTCCAAAGGCTGCATTTCATCTGTTGTATCCGCTTCATTCATTGCCAGACGTTCAAATGCTGCTTCTCGTTCACGATCGGTATTCTTGCCGCTTAGTGCTACGGTACGGTATCCCAGTCTATTGAACTTTGCAGACAGCTCCTCACATTCCCTATTCCTACTGCAGAAAATAAGTCCCTTAACACGATCACCGCTATATCCATAATATCTCGCCTGTTCGATGACATGTCTTACACGCTCGTCACTGGTTAATCTTCCAAAATATTCCTCCGAAACATTTCTCGCCTTCGTTTGTTCGTCCGTTATCATGGAAATATCACTAATTCCAAAATAATGAAATGGACATAGCAAATCCTCTTCCATTGCCTGCTGCAGCCTGATCTCGTAAGCGATTTGATAATGGAACAATTCGTATACATTCCTGGAAGCATCCCCATCATCCCTCTTATCCGGCGTTGCTGTCATACCCAGGAATAATTTCGGTTTGAAATACTCCATGACCTTCTGATAAGTATTCGCCGGGCTATGATGGGCCTCATCCAAAACAATACAATCAAACTCTTCCGGTGCAAACTTTCTCAGATTATCCTCTTTGTGAAGAGTCTCCACCATAGCAAAAATATAATCTGCCTCATAATCTGAATATCCTGCCCCAACAATGCCCATTGACTTCTTATCTTCAAATACTTTTCGGAATGATGTCAACGCCTGTTTCGCGAGGGTAGATCTATGTACCAGAATCAGAACACGCTTAAATCCTAACTCTCGCATGGCAAAGGCCGATGCATACGTCTTGCCTGTACCCGCTCGTGTCAAGGGTGTGAAGAGGATTTTTTTGTATTTTTTTCGGATAGGTTTTTATTCAGTTTTGGGATTCCGGATGGAATCGAATGCGGTGGTGGGTTATGACTCCCGCTTTGCAATCACCTAGGTTACACCGCAGTTTTATATTTTTAATAATTTATATTTTAACCCGAGATATATTCAATAGATGCATTAAATATAATATTAAATATTCTTCTTGCTCTAACAGGGCCAATTCCATATGCACGCTGCAAGTCATTTTCATTTCCTCTTAAAACATCGCCAACAGTAACAAAACCACTATTCTTTAATGTTTCCATTTGAAATCTTGTCAAATCCAACTTCTCTATTTTACTATCCAAAATACTAGCTAAAACGGAAGAAGATTTTTCATTATTACCATTTAAAACAATCCCCGTCACATTACCATATGCTGGTGAATTTTCTCCATATTCTGTATATAATTTCACTGATAAATGTTCAACAATTTCCTTATATCTTTTAACAGGTGTATCCTTGGATTCAGAAGCCAAAACTATACCAAAATTCAATTGATATCTATCAAGAATTTCTGTTCTAACCTTTGTTCCCTCAGTATGTAATGTAACGATTCCAGAATACTCAAGAATTTTCATTGCTTTCTTAACAGCTTCCGGAGCCTTCCGATTAATAGCAAAGAATATTGTCTGAGAATAATCGTCAGAACCAAGTCTTTTTTCATTCTTGCTATATGTTTCTTCTAAAACCTTATTCTCAATAAAATCTCTTCCCCAATCTATAAGCGGCTTGTAACCGGTATATATTTCCCCTAATTTTGTATGTTCATTCCATATATTAGTTCTATAAAATTGCTTAATTGTATTATTCGTATTTAACATATTTAAGCTTTTCAATTCATTACTTGCAACATATATGCTTTTTAACATCAATCGAGGATTTCCTGACGCCGCATAAATTAATGCATTAAAATTATCACCATTACTTTCAAATATTTTATATACATCTTCTCCGAGCTGATTTTTAACCATCTCGCGCATATTAGCTATATAATCTTTGTCCGATATATCTCTTTCTACTTTTCTTATTTCAGCATCATGAAATGCCTGAAACGTACCATATGATGTAATACCTGGATAAACTGCTGCCTTACAACTAATATAAGGTGTTCTCAAATCTCTAAAAAAAGTAAAAAATTCTCTTTGTTGAATAGGAATAAAGTTATGACATGCCTCGTCAAACAAAAGCACAACTCTCTCTATATCATAATATTCACACAACTCTTCAATTAACTTTTTAAAATAATCCACATCTGAAATCACACCTATTCGTTCTGGCTCAATTCCAAATACTTTTCGTAATCTCTCATTGGATTCATCGTCCTTCTTTCTCCACGTCTCTTCCATAACCGTAATAAAGGAACTCAGCTTATCCGATAACTCATCAACTTCATCACTACAGCCAAAGAGACTTCCAAAAATACTTGGTTGGCTCATTCCTATACCATGTTTTTTTAGTTTTACTCTCAATTCAAACAATATTTTAGAAAGCATCCACTGTTTAAAAAACAATATATCTTTATCTATATCTACAAATATTGCTTTACTAAAGCTAATAAATACTGGCAAAACTTTATTCTTTTCATAAGAATCGTCCATTTCTTTTTCTGCCATTTTCAATAACATTGTCTTTCCTGTTCCACGACTTCCAGATAATATTATTGGTGTTTTCTTTTTTAAATACTCTATATTCTCCCTATCTTTCTTTGTCTCAACAAATTTAATCCCTATTTCTTTTAATTTCAAGTCTTCCGTTCTAAAAATAATCTCATCATCAATTAATAAATTTTCAGTCATTGAAAACACCTCTCAATTCAAAATCTTTTGCATCTTCTAATAATTGTTTCTTGGTTTCACCATCTAAATCATCAACTCTTTTGCACAATCTTACAGCAAACAACAGTATAATAACTTTTACTTCTTCAACCCAATCTTCGCTCCATGCTTTAAAAACCGAAGGCTCATATTTTATTGCTGTATTCATACAATTAGTTTGCATAAAAGAGAATTTTCCATGAACATATTCCGAGCAATTATGATATATATTTTCTACCCTTTCAATAAAATCTGTAAAATCAGCTTCGGTTTCACAAAACAAATTAAAATATTTGTTAGACAAAACGCCCAGTTCTCTATTATTTAGCACGGACCATTTTACATCATACTTATTTTGTTTCCATAACAAAAAATCAAAATTATGATCCAAAAAATATAACACCGCCAATGCTAATTCAATCGCACTTCTAAGACAAATATATGCGTTTCTGTACATTCCGTTCGACGCCATATAAACTGAAGATATCAGATCATGACATACTTCCTTCATAACCAATACAATTTGTTCATCTTCTACTAAAGCACAAAATTTCTCAACAGAATTTAGATACATAATTACTTGCATATATACTTCTTCATTTTCACTAATCGCGGTCCGATAATTAGTCTCTAATGAAGAAAACATTCTTTGCATTATTACATTAGTCGTATTTTCCAAAGTTCAATCCTCTCTTATAATTGTTTTGTTCATTATACCACTATAAGTTTTTATTCTCCACCTAATTTCTACAAATTTCGCCCTTTTCCGCCGTCTGAAACTCATCCCGAAACTTCCACTTTATCTCCACCCTATCCTTAGCATGTACAACAATCTCCGCCACGAAAGCATCTACAATTTCCTTATCCAATTTTTGCAACTTCATCTGCTCTTTCAGCATTTCAAAACCGGCTACTTCCGGCAGGTCCATAGCTGCCATTTTGCTGATTGCAGCTTTCTGCTTTTCAATATTTTCCTGCATGCACACAAGCAACTGCTCGTAGGTCTTTCTCTACTCCAAATAGTTTTCTCTGTCGGTCATGCCAAGCTTATAACTTTCATAAGCGTCACGCAAATCCTTATTGATGCGGTCATAGCTTTTCTCCATATCAAGCAGATGCTTTTCTGCCAGTTTTAATCGCTGTGCCTGCTTCTCACGTTGCATATCCACAATCTTTCTGGAATCCACCCACATATCAATGAACAACTGCAGTGACTTCATCACCACCTCTTCCATAGTCGAATCGAGGACGCTTATATTGCACTTGCCATCTGCTTTATCAAGGTAATGCTTGGCACAGTAATACTTCGGGCGTCCGGAATAGGAATGTGACAAACAGTGCCCGCACTTTCCGCATATCATTTTACCTGTCAGACAGTGTGTTTCATGTTTTCGCTCAGCTCCGGCACATTTATTTCCTTTTCTCATGGCAGCCACTCTTTCAAAATCCTCTCTACAGATAATAGCAACATGACAATTCTCCACGCGCTTCCATGCTTCCTCTGGCAAAGCCTTGGCGTGCTTGTCGACAACATTTTCACTCTTAAATCGGTTATATACCATCGTTCCGGTATACTGCTCATTTGCAAGGATCCTGCCCACCGCCACATTGTTCCAAAGAGCCTTTTTCTCACGATATTTTGCAAGTTGCTTTTCATTGTTTTCCTGGATTGCAATATACACTCCCGGCGAATCAATTCCATCCCGGTTCAAGCCCTCTGCAATTTTGTACATGGACTTACCGTCCAAGAACTCTCTGAAAATCCTTTTTACAATCTCACTTGCAACTTCATCCACCACCAGCTTATGCTTATCCTCCGGACTTTTTACATATCCATAAGGAGCAAAGGCGGCAATATATTTTCCGTTGCTACGCTTGGCATCCAATGTGGAAGAAACCTTCTGAGACTGCTCCTCACTGAAGAAATCATAGAGGATTCCTTTAAAAGCAACATCAATCTCACCGATACCGCCTACATAATCATTGCTGTCGTAATGATCGTTAATAGCAATAAATCGCACACCCATAAAAGGAAATATCTGCTCGATATATTTTCCCTGCTCAATGCGATCTCTGGAAAATCTAGAGAAATCCTTCACGATAACACAGCTAATGGCAGAAATAGTTTTGAATTATTGGTAAACGTCAAATCCTGCGCCTTGGCTAATTGATCTTTTTGTGCCACGCTCTAAATAACACGAAAAAAATATTAGTTTTTTAGATGAGGCTAAAGCGCATGGATCAATTAACTCACACTGTCCGCAGGTCGAACTGGATAAACATCATTCGACAGTGCCAGGACAGACCGGCAGGCACTACAGCAAAACAGTGGCTTGCTGAAAACGATATTTCTGAAAAATCTTACTATTACTGGCTCCGAAAGATCCGCCGGGAAGTCTGTGAACAGGAGGGACTTCAGGAAGCCGCCAACCCGTCTGCCCTCTCTTTTGTAGAAATCCCGGTAAAAACTGCTCTGGACACAGCACCGGTGCCAACCGTCCCGGCAGCAATGACTCCGGTTGCAGTGATCAGATCAGGCCGCCTGACTCTGGAATTATCAAACGATATTTCAGAGTCCCTGCTTTGCAGGCTGTTGCAGGAGGTGCTTCATGCTTGAAGATGCTGCCGGTATCCGCAGAGTCGTGATTGTCTGCGGATGTGTGGATCTGCGCAAAGGGATCGATGGGCTGTCCATGATCATCGGAGACAGATACCATCAGAATCCTTTTGAAAAGGGAACTTTATTCCTGTTCTGTGGCAGACGGTCCGACCGCATCAAGGGACTTCTATGGATGGCGGTTTCCTTCAGCTCTACAAACGGCTGGAGGCAGGTTCCCTGTCCTGGCCGAGAACCAGCGAAGAGGCCGCAGACCTTACAGAGGAACAGTTCCGTTATCTTATGATGGGGCTGAATCCCCTGAACCCCAGAGTCAGGGAAGTAACACCGCAAAAGCCCACCTGATCTTTGTGCAAAACATAGATTTTTTATGCCTGTCATCCGGTCAGATCCATTCCCAGTGTTACAGCCTCTCTGAAGGCTGTTTCATGGTCTGTGACGTATCCACAGGAGGATCCGGATAAAATTTCAGCACCTTGAAAACTTTATATTTCCCTGGCTCTATGACCATCACACCGCCATACAGGCATAGGCAGAATGACGAAACCTGCGGGGTTGCTGGTTCGCAATCCTTTGTGTTTTCTGGTATAATGAAAACAGTTTAAGAAGCGGGACAATGGCAGACAGACATACACTGGAAGAACTGAATAACTGCAGCAGGGAAGAACTGATCACCATCGTTCTTATGATGCAGGGACAGCCGGATACCCTGAATGAGAACATCGAGCGGCTGATCGAGCAGGTACGCATAGCGAACAGCTATCGTTTCGGAAAACACACAGAAACGCTGGATTCCATAGATGGTCAGCTGTCCTTCTTTGATGAGGCAGAAAACTGCTGCAATCTGTCTGTCCCAGAGCCTGCTACGGAGGAAGTACTTCCATCCCGACGTAACCATAAGAAAAAAAGACAACGGGAAATGGATCTGAAAGATTTCCCGGAAGAGATCCTTCCTCCTTATCAGGTATCCACAGAAGAACTGGATCATCCGGTGTGCTGAGAAATATTTCGCACCGTTTGTGGATCGTATGAAGGAGGAACTGCTGTCCCTGCAGGTGACGCAGTCAGACGAAACACCGACACAGGTGATCGGTGACAGTGACCGTCCGAACAGTAAATGCTACATGTGGGTACACCGTTCCGGGGAGTTCTATAAGAAACATCCTGTGGTGATCTACGAATACCAGAAAGGCAGGGATCACGAAAAGCCGCTGGAGTTTTACCGGAACTACAAAGGAGTTTTGGTCACGGACAGTCTGGAGCAGTATCATCTGCTAGACAAAAAACTGCCGGGAGTGACAAACGCAAACTGTTGGGCACATGCAAGAAGAGCCTTTGCAGCTGCCGTAAAGGCAGCGGATAAAAAGGATCCCCTGTCAGTAAAAAATTCCGTGGCATATCAGGCATTACAAAAGATCGCAGAATTCTACCGGATCGATACCGAACTGAAAGAACTTCCGGCAACGGATTGCCTTGCACAGCGGCAGACAAGGATAAAGCCGCTGGTTGAGGATTTCTTTGCGTGGGCAAAACAACAGGCTGCAGAATGTGCGGTGCCTCCGAAATCCAGGACCGGACAGGGACTAAATTTCGTCATCCATCAGGAAAACTATTTAAAGGTATTTCTGACCGACGGGGATATCCCAATCGATAACTCTGCTTCCGAGCGGGCTATCCGGACTTTCTGTATCGGCAAGAAGAACTGGCTGTTCCATAACACAGCAAAAGGTGCCGGAGCCAGCGCTCTTGTTTACAGTATTTCAGAAACAGCAAAGCTGAACAATCTGCGCCCGTACTACTACTTCAGGTATATCCTCACGGAGCTGCCTAAGTATTGTGACAAAAAAGGAAATATAGATCCGGCAAAACTAGATCAGCTGATGCCCTGGGCAGAGGAGCTTCCCGAGGAATGCCGGAAACCACGCCGCTCATAAAAGCGGCGTTAAATTTAAGGGTAGGCGCAGGATTTGACGTTTACGATTTTCGGTTTAATATTGCAGCGCTGCCCTATCTTTACCGCTAAAATGGTATAAAAATAAGGACTAAATTAGTGCTACCCCTTGATTTTACTGGGTTTCTCTAACTTTGTCCTTATTATAACGCGCTCATCATCTAAAAGGAAATAATATGTCCCTCATCCACTCCGCTTTCGATGAGATGGTTCTTAAATATGGTACGTAGCAGATAAGATTTTCCACATCTCCTGATGCCGGTCACTATTTTTATCAGTCCGTTATTTTTTCTCTTTATCAGCTGGTCCAGATAATAGTCTCTTTTTATCTCCTTTTCCATAATGTTTTTCGCTCCTAAAAGATATTATCCCTTTATATGACAATTCCATTGCAATGGTCAATCTCATGCTGAATAATCTGTGCTATCCAACCTGAATACTTTCCATGCTGTTTCTTAAAGTTCTGATCAAGATAGTCCACCTCTATTTCCTGATATCTCGTACACAGTCTTACACCTTCCAGAGAAAGACATCCTTCCTCAGTCTGATATGCTCCGGATTTCTTTGTTATTACCGGATTTATCATTGCAAACTGAAATGGTCCGGCTGCTACTACAATGATATTCTTTTTTACTCCAATCATATTAGCAGCCATACCAACACAGTGTTCTAAATTTGCCTTAAGTGTATCAAACAAATCTGTCACAATCTGTTTATCTGCCTCTGTTGCATCCACTGACTTCTGTGCCAGAAACAGCGGATCATGCATTATCTTCTTTACCATTAATTCCATCCCTTCCATACATCAGGCTGATATCCAAGTGTAGATTGCTTTCCGTTTCTTACTACCGGTGTTTTAATTACCTGCGGATTCTCAAGTACCTTTTCCAGTTTATCTTCATCTGCAATATACTTAATAAGAGCAAGTATATCCTGGTCTTTTCCATCCCAGTTAATCATATTTTCAAGACCGCCATTAGCCTGTGCAACAGAAGTAAACTCGCCCTTGCTCATGCCTTTTTCTTTCATATCAATGAACTGATACTTTATGCTGCGCTCCTTGAAAAAACGTTCTGCTTTCTTTGTATCATTGCATTTCTTAGTTCCAAAAATCTGTATATTCATCTGCTTCACCTACTGCAAATCATAGAGTTTCATTTTACCATTATTGTCTCCTATCATAAATCTGTCTGACAATCTGCCCCATATTTACGCCGTGCAGATAAGAAAATGGTATCTTTCGTTCTCTTGCAATTCCAATGAATTTTCCATATGCCGCATGGCTGATATAATCTGTGAAGAAGAAAATCATATCCTTATGGTCAAGACTACCCGCATCCACTGTTTTAAATGTACTTGGAAGTATGTATGTCCATCCTGGAAATTCTGCCTTCAATTTATTTACCCAGTTCACATGACCGCCCACTATGACATATTTCTTAGTGGCTATCGCTTCCTTCATCACGTCCAAAGACAGTGTTTCTATCTCCGGTGCTTCCTGTTCGAGATGATATACAAATTCTCTGAGTGCAATCAGTTCTTCCCTATCATTTTGGTATTTGGAAAGAAGAGCTTCTGATTCCTTTCTTGCGAAATTTGCTGCGGCATATTGCATTTTGAGATTCTTATATTCCATTTCCCGCTGACTAAGTCTACTTCGTAATGCATCAATTTCTGCCAGATAATCTTCTTTCGTTACGGTATCTGTCTCAACCTGTGCAACCTTTGTAAGAACGTGAGGTTCGTTCTTCGGTGTCTCCGATTTATGAACAACTATGTTCTCCGGATGAAAAAAAGTATCTTCCTCCCATGTGGCATACCCTGTTTCAAGACCAAGCATCTCCCGATTCACATTATCCAGTTCCTCACTGACATCTACAAGGGCGGAGATTGCACTATACAGATGCGCATATCTTTGAATTTCATCAAAAGCAATTTCCCTTTTCGGATAAACTGTACGCAGTACTGCCAATGTCCTCGTAAATTGAATCGGAAGTCCCATGTGATTCTGCATACAACGGTACAGATAATCTCCCGGATATCCCAGATGCTTCAGGCAGCCTGCCACATACTCATCTTCCTTCCAGTAATCTTTCAGTTGTCTGGCATAATTGGGGTGTGCCTTTTCATCTTCTTCCACCCACTTGTCCACCTGCTCGCGACATTCTTCAAATAAACCATCTGCGAACTCCATATACTGGGTATCTTCCTCATCCTCTGCTTCGTACTCCTGCCTTATCTTTTCCAGGTGGGTAAAAAGCACAGAACAGCTATTGCCAAGAACAATATTATTGATAGAACACATTGTTAAAATAATGGCCAGATTTCCCAAATCCATGCGTTCGTCTATCTCACTTAGGCTTATGATTTCATCCGCAGAAATCTTATTGAATCTCTTCAACTGTTTGCATAGAGACTTGTAGTAGGTCTTAAACAAGTAGCGAAGCAGTGCCTTACAATACTCGTCTTCCGCCTTGGCACCATTCAATATAAGTCCCATAACCATATATCGGTGAGATTCTTCGGGGGAAGAAAACCTGATTGAATTTTGCTCATACCACTGAACCTTTGCAAAATCACGAAGTTTATCATAACAGTGTTTCATGAAATCCTCTTCAATCCTGTCGAAATCCCATCTCATATCTTCTGTAATAAAATTTCGGATAAAGAAGTAATCTGCCCCTGAGGTCTCCGGGACAAGGCTCCCACTCTCATGGTTTTTCAAATCACGAATGAAAGCATCCATCAATTCCAGACTCGGCACAGGCATATCATTAGTATTTAATTGCTTAAAATCTATATCATTTATTGATGGTAAAATCGGTTTCATTATTTCTGTTCTCCTGCTCATTCCTTTGTCTTTTCTAGGGTTATTCCTCCACCTCTCTTCTAGCTCTTCTAATATTACGTGATGCCTCTCTTCGGTATTGCTCTGCAATCCCTCTAAGCAACTCCGCAAATCTGGAATATCCTTTTTTCTCAGCCAAATCAGCTCTCATTTCATAATCGGCAGCCAATTCAAGTTCAGGTTTTCCCTCCGGGTCTATAAAATGAACACCTCTCTGGTTCACTACTCCGAGGTCATATCCCCGACGAAGTTCTTCATTTTCCACTTTATTTAATTCTTCTATAATCACTTTTTGCGGAAGCTTTTCATCGTCAAGTTGTGCATATGCAAACCCAGCGCCAACCGTCTCCATTGTTACTTCGTAACGATCATTCTCTAAACTCCATGCTTTTACAAAATCCATCCAGCTTCGAAATACATTTTCGTGAAATTTACCATTCCAGTCTACTCCCGGCGTAACTTTGTATTCAAGCAGAATTTCACATAAACGCTCACCCATGCCCTCATTCAATTTGATTTGGTGTTTCTCTTCGGAATGTTTTTTGTAAAACAATTCAATTAAACTGCAAAAGTAATCTGGATCATTACTCAATCTAGTATTTAAAGCATGTGGCCGCACCTCAGAATACTCATCCAATATAGGTAAATAAATAAATTCGATGTCGCATTTTATTTCCAAGGCAACATCATCCTGTTTCTGTAACCAGCCAATCAACTTACGTGCCGCATAATCATCCACTTTCTCTGCCCCAATTGATTTTTCGGTTCCTGCCAGCCACAACATATCATGTACACGTTGTGCAGTAAATAGCTTTCCTAACTCAGACCTCCCGACAATGTTGACTACATCAACATACCTTTTACATTTGGTAAAATTTTCAACGATTAATTCTAATTCTTCACTCTCGTCCTCATTATAAGCATACGGCACGGTCGCAATTTCCCAATATGCAGTTTCATTCGGCAGCAATTGTTTTACTACGTTATAAAGGTCTAATGAAAAAGGAATTTTTGAAAGTGTTTCTAAAATCTCCTTTGTATCCTTTTGCACCAGTGATGTTTCCATCAATTTCTCTGATCCCTGGTTATAAACATACGCACTGACACAGGGAATATAAAACTGTAACGATAATTGACCTGCATAATATCCATCAATTACGCTTGATATTTCTCCCTGATTTAAAGAACTACCAAGTTTTTGTGCAACATCATACATATTTTTTACTTCATGTCCAAATTTTTCGGTTTCCTCAGCTCCAAATTGATCAAATATGTTTTTAACCGCTATGGCTTTTTTATGTTCCAATGTTTTCCAGTATGTTCTAAAATCCTCATCGGGTACGTATTTGTTTTCCAAATATAATTTCTGATACTTCACCCTGATGTCCTTGGGTTCTATTAACTGTATCAAAGACTGTATTCTGTCAATCTGACTATAGACAACCGTCCCTTCTTTTAAATTTGGTTGTGCTATTTGCTTACGCAGATTTAACCATAGGGTAAAGAGTTCCTTTTCATTAGCAAATTCTATATTTCGATCAATACAATCTAAATATTCCAGCAATGTTGATTCTTTCATATATCCGATTTGCTTAGCAAGAAACGCCAGCTTTTCTATTTCATTTTCAGAAACCTCTACAGCTAATTCCAAGTTAAAATCATACTGTTCATATACTTCTGCATCCGTTATTTCTATTTTTTCAGGAATCTCCAATAATAAATACTCCGGCTTAGAGTTTCCAGATGTTGTTCGTGTCTGATTCGGCAACAGTTTTACTAACACCTTCCAAAATACCGATGGATTGTCATTTTTTAAACACCGCAATGCATTTTTTCTCTTTTCCGCATCGGCAAGTGTCTGTGGATGCCAAGGAAGTAAAATAGATACTATAGAATTAATAGGTGTATTCGCCCAATTTGTTTTCTCATAGGGAAGCGCCGCCAAAAGCCCCAACGCATTAATAGCCGGAATCAAATAATCCGGTGCCCAAGCTAATGCTTCTATTGCCCATAGTATATGAGTAATATAATTAGGCCGCATAATACTATCACCGCTCTTAGGAAACAAGCGTAATATCTCTTGTGGTTTGTAAATCGTGCTCCATTCAATCTTTTTCAAAAATTCGTCCGGCAAAAGTTCTGCTATATTCTGCAGGCAGTCCTGAAGGCTTGCCCACATTATCCAATCTCCATCCTTCAATATGGCTCGTACTAATTCGTATATTGAATCCTCTATGTCATTTCGATTACATCTTGACAATTCTGACAGAGATTTTTTTATCCAGCACAAACTTTTTGCCAGGCTTTTCCGAAGTATCTTAGAATTATCGTACTCACCGTCAGTCTCGATATAATACGGATTTTGGCTTATTACTCTTTGACTCCTCTGGGAAAATACAATTTGTGCTGCTTGCAACAAACGATTCACACAATCGTCAAAAATCATGTTTTTACATTGCTCAAGTAATTCCTCTTTATGTAGTACTTTCCAAATTCCGTTCTCTAATTTTAAATATTCAGAGTTTTGACAAAGCATGCTTCTTGCTCTTGATTCAAATTCCGAATATCCCATATTTGATATTTTCTCTACTATCTGCCGGTCAAATTCATTCTTTTCATTCCAGGAACCAATAAGTGCCAGCATTGGAATGAACAAATCAACTTTTTCAAGAGGCAACGGCAGCGATTGTATACTCTCTTGATTCGAAAAAAGATCTAGAATTTCTCTATCAATATTTTGCAGACTTATATTTGCTGCTGTCTGGTTACAGCAACCAGCATATTCCACCAGTCGGGACCATACAAGATCTGCTTTTTCTGTTGAATTGCATTTTATTAAGGATATAGATAAGGCCCTGTTAATACTTTCCTTACAATCCACATCAAATAAAAGTAATATAAAACATTTACAGAATTTCCATAGTTCTAAATCCGTAGGCTTCCCATCATTCGCCTTTTCGATACACGACGCTATTGCTGCCAGTGCTTTTTTGTTGTCATCATTCGAAGAATTGGTATGATATACTCTGTCAGCAAATTGCTTTTCATCACCGGATGCTTCCGCCTGGGCATGTAAAAATCTCAAAGCCTGTTGTGATTTGTAAGCAATCTGAGCAGTTACTAACGCTATTCTATCATTGTCTCTATCGAAATCATCTTTTTGAAAATCGCTCCAAGCAGCTGTAATAACTTCTTGAAATGTTTGGTTTGTTTCACTTATCGTAATACTATGTTTTATTTGACATAGTAATTTTCCCTCTGCCTGTCCCCTATAAGTAAACACAGCCAGGTCATCAACATCATATCGCATTTTTGCCTGAAACCAGACACTCTTTGTCTGCTCATTCATCGCAGGGCAAAAACCATCCACCAACAATGAAAGAAGAAACATTGCCTGTACCTGCTGCTCAAAATTTACTCCTCCACCACCTGTGGAAAAGGCATTACTTATTTTGCTGACTGTGTTTTTGGACATATACTTCCCCTATACCTGTTCTGCTACATCGCCTTCGGATTACTATTACTACCCCTTATCTATTATATCCTATCAAGCATGCAACCCCTAATCTTATCAATCAACGTCACATCCGCCGGAAGCCACTGCACGGAATCCAGTTTCTCACGGATCACTCTGACAACTGTCTGCTGCTTGGTCTCTCCGGCTTCAATCTTCCCACCGGAAAATTACCAACCGCCCTAGAATTGAATTCCTCATAGCCTCTCGCAATGGAAAATATTTTGGTTTTGTGCTCTATGGAATCACAGATTACGGCTGCGACTACGCGGATAGCTTTCAAACAATCTTGCTCTTCTTATAAATTAAATTCTTTTTTCAACAGATCCACAAGAAATTTTGCGCTTACCCTATCAAATTGAATGGACTGACTTGCCTTTCCAGGTATTTCTCTGTCGTTTTTTCCATAAGTATCAATCTGCACATAATGCTCTCCATCCACTGTATCGAATACCGTATAAGTGGCTACTACTGGTGTATGAACTGTGTTTCTATCTTTATTGAGCTTTTTTATTGTATCTAAATTTATTCTTGCCATTTCACTCAAATTCCCTTATGGAATCAATATTTGAATGTGATCCATTACTTTACCATAAATATCGTCATACCTATTCGATAATATTTTTCTGCACATCTCTTCTGTGGATGTATCAAATTCTCCTATTAGCCCTAATAAAGATTTAGATGCATAATTAGTTATTCTTTTTGTGTAATCAGCAATTTTTTCATCTAAAATAGCAATATTTTCATCTTTAGTAACATATATAAAATTTACCGGAGAATTAAGAAAATACTCCCTTTTTTTCCTTAGCTGCTTATCTCCTTTCGAAATTTTTTCATCAGGCATTTTTAATGAGCCTAACGGTATTACATGATGTTTCTCTAAAACTTCCTCTGTAAATGGTTGAACAAGTACATTTGCATCATATAACCCTTTGTATGTATTTATCATAAAAAACTGACATATCACATCGCGTAAAAATTCCTTTGGATATATGCCAGTCCCATCATTTTTGTTTAATAACAAGAATTCCTTTTCTGTAAAATAATCGACTTTAAAAACATTCTGTTCCAATCCCTTAATCCATGTCTTATCATCTGTCTCAAATAATAGAATCAAATTTTTTATACATACAATTGCTCTTTCCGTTTGGTCTGTATTGAAATATCCTGAAAAAATAATAATCCAATACCAAGCATCTAGATAATCATATATTTTTGCGACTTTTTTATATGATGGATTCAGCAACAAATATGCTAACACAACTAAAATTAAGTTATAATTCATTTCTTTAATACTTCTTACACCACAGCGCATTTGTAAAAAAAACATTGCAAGATCTAATGCCTCGCAAACTTCATCACATTTATTTTTCAAATCATGTGCTGAAACAGCTAATATTTTATCTCTTTTCACAAGATTTACATTAAGTTTTGAGATATCAAAGTCCGGACAATGCGAATATAAGCTTATAACATCTAGATATGCATCTAGATATGCACTAGCTATCACGTCATTGTCTAAATCAACGCTTCGTAATTTTAAAGACGCATTATACTCCTCTGAATATATATATTTTTTTATATCATCATTATTTTTTAACTTCGAACTAAACACTTCCTCTGGGTAACTGTGTCTTCTTTTAATATTATTTAATATTTTGTCGTTATAATTTTCATCACTAATACTAGCAAATTTAGCCATAACAAGTTCAAAAGTGCCTAATGGTACGCCACCTTTATTTAGGTTCTCATATATATTTATCGCCCGTGCTCTTTTATGATTATCCACAATTATCTGATTTAACTGTATATTATTTAAGCAAGAATTTAAATATGCTATTAATGCTGTTGCCCAATTATCCCCTTGTTTACGTAGTTCTTTTTCAAACTCCGTTTTATCATCTATATTATCTGGATTTTCTGCTAACTCTTGAATTTCTTCTGTCAAAACACTTTTTACGAAAAGTAGTTTATCCTCTTTTCCATCATAATCATCTAAAATATCTAATATGACGTTCTCAGCTATCCTTTTTACGATAGAAGTCAACCATGCACTATTATTTTTCCCAGTTAATAAATATAATGGAACTAAATACTCTTTTCCAGTTGAGCAATAACCAATCAGTTCAGATTTTGCATGCTTTTTGGTATCAAACGGATTAAAGCAGTCTTCACCTCCTGGTATGATGTAGTCATAGACCAATAGCAGTCTTCTACATCATTATTTAATCTATATCAAGGTTGGTAGGAGGA
>NZ_JAOQJO010000028.1:0-29073 GCF_025567015.1 Waltera acetigignens
CTTCTTATATGCTTGTAAGTACATAATTTTTGCAGTCATGACACAAGAAAAGCTCCCTCACAGGAAGGAGCTTTGTCTACAGTCTGAGGCTGTCTCTTCGGAGACAGCCTTTTTTGCAGATAATAATATTGGTAAAAATTTCAGTTGTAAAATGGAGCTCAACTCGCTATAATATACTTAACCTGAGATGTACGATAACTCTTACCAGTTTTGAACCTACATTTACTTTAAACGGGATTCCTATATTGCCAAGTGGCTGTCAAGCCCTCACTCCGCAAGGAGGATTGGAAGGGAAGGCAAAAGGTTGGTTGCGGTTACCCACCTAGCATTGCTAGGAGTCAAAAGGTAAGAGGCGGCATTTTGGGGATAACAATACAAAAGAGAGAGCAGTCCTTTGGGACTGCTCTTTTAAAGTCATAAAACAGATTCTGAATAGGCGGGAAATGATTTGAAGAAAAACAGACTGCTTGAGAATTATTATAAACTTTCCAGAGAACAGAGAATACAGTGGAAGAAATACCTGTGTGTGTTAGGTACGGCATTTCTTCTTTTTTTACTTCTGATAAATTTGTTACATAGCTGCGGTCGGGAGGAGCCGGGGGCACCGGAGACAGAAGAGGCCCTGCCTCAGCATATTCCAGTAGTACGGGAATTGAAAAACGTCTGGATCACGGAGGCGGAAGCTGGGCAGATCACTTTATTCTGTGACGGAGTAAGAGAGACCTATGATCTGGATACAGAGGCGAATGAGGCAGGCAGGCTGCCGACACCGGACCAGATGCGGGAACAGCTGGCAGATGTGGAACTTACGGATGACCTCGTGAGTGCCGTTATCCTGAAAACAGAGAAGTTCACAGGCCGGGTACTGTCGGCAGATGAAAGCGGTATCGAGATCGAGGGCAGGGGCCGGATCCCGTTGGCTGAGGATTACAAAGGGTATCGCCTGTACCGGGAGCTTACCATGTGTACCACTGAAGATCTGCGATTCGGCTATATGGATGCGGACTTTATTCGTGAAAATGACGAGATCTGCGGTATCCTGCTGGCCAGAGAAGATAACATGAACAAAATCCGGGTATTGATCAAAACTTCGGATTTTTCGGATGTTTTGCACCAGACGGTGACACTGACGGCGGAAAGTGATTTTCTACTACAGTACGGAACCGGTGAGGAAATGCAGGAAGAATTGTTTTCCAGGGGAGACGAGGTGACCATTGACACAGACAGCGATTATTTCGTGGGAGAACGGATCCGTATAGTACCGACAGTGCTGACCGGCCGGGTACGGCTGATCAATGTGAATCGAAGTCAGGGAACACCTTCTTACAGAGGGCATATAGAGCTGCTGCGGACCGCAGACGGAATTGCAGTGGTAAATGAGCTTCCGCTGGAAGAATATCTCTACAGTGTAGTGCCAAGTGAGATGCCGGCATCCTACCCGCTGGAAGCCCTGAAAGCACAGGCTATCTGTGCCAGAACCTATGCCTACGGACATATGCTGCGGGCGGGCTATCCCCGGTACGGCGCCCATGTGGACGACAGCACTTCCTATCAGGTCTACAATAATATCACAGAAGCTGACAGTGCTACCACGGCGGTGAAGGAGACCTACGGACAGATGATCCTGACAGATGAAGGAACGGTGGCGAACACTTATTATTACTCTACCTCCTGTGGCGTGGGAACTACGGCAAATGTATGGAAGACAGCGGAGGCGGAGGCACTTGATTATCTGAAGAGCAGCCGGCTGAATCCGGAAAGCCTGATGGAGACGGACGGTGGGGCAATCGCGGCAGACAGCAATGAGGTAAACGGAGATGCAGGTTCAGAGGATCTGAGGGAAGAAGAGGCTTTCCGGGATTTTATCACGGAGACACATGCGGAAGATTATGAAGCGCAGGAAGGCTGGTACCGCTGGACATATACGGTAAAAGAGATTGATGTGGATCGGATAGTGGAGACGCTGAAGAAACGTTATGAAGCCAACGGAAAGTTAATATTGACTCTGAAGGACGATGACTATGTCAGTCAAAATATAAAAGCTTTTTCAAAAGTAAACGATATCTCCGTTGTAAAACGTGGCCCCGGTGGTGTGGCAGACGAAATGGTCATTGTCACGGACAAAGGAACCTTTAAGGTGATCTCGGAATATAATATCAGAGCAGTACTTTGTGACGGGGTTACGAAGGTGGTAAGGCAGGATGGTAGTGAGGTGGCCATGCCGAATCTCCTTCCCAGTGCATTTTTTGTGATTGAACCTAGCCATGATAAGAAAAATGTGGTAGGATATAACATTATCGGCGGTGGATTCGGCCATGGCGTGGGAATGAGCCAGAACGGTGCCAAAAATATGGCACTACAGGGGCTTGGCGCGGAACAGATCCTTAACTTTTTCTATGAAGGATGCGAGATATGCTCAGGACAATAATCAGCATCTGGCGTGATTTTTCCAGCCAGATGAAAAAACAGAATATCAGCGCTTATGCATCGAGTACAGCCTTTTTCCTGTTTTTGTCGGTGATTCCGATGCTGATGGTAGTCTGTGCGGTGATTCCTTATACCCCGGTGACGGAGCAGAATCTGGTCACGGCGCTGACGGATGTGACGCCGGATATTGCAGATGCCATGGTGGAGAGTCTGGTCGTTGATGTGTATGAGAGTTCTGTGGGAATTCTGCCGGTGGCTCTGATCGCTATGGTCTGGTCGGCGGCGAAGGGTGTCATGGCACTGATGCGGGGATTAAATGCGGTCAATGGTGTGGACGAGAAGCGTAATTACTTCGTGATCCGTTTTATTGCAAGCTTTTATACGTTGATCATGCTTGTAGTGTTGATTTTGTCACTGTTTTTCATGGTATTTGGTAATCAGCTGGTGGATATTGCATTACATAGGATTCCGCAGCTGCAGATGTTTGTGAGTCTCCTGATGAATTTCCGCTTTCTGTTCGTATGGGCGGTGCTGATTCTTTTGTTTGGCCTGATTTATACATATATCCCGGACACAAAGCTGAAATTCACGGAACAGGTTCCGGGAGCCTGCTTTGCTGCGGTAGTATGGAGTGTATTTTCCTGGGGATTTTCCATGTATGTGTCCTATGGAAATGGGTATAGTATTTACGGAAGTCTGACCATTATTGTGATCATTATGTTGTGGATGTATTTCTGCATGTATATCATTCTGATCGGTGCTTATCTGAACCGTTATTTCCGTCCGGTGAACCGGGTACTGGTGAATCATGCCAGCAGTAAGAGCGAACTGGCAAGAGAGAACCGTAGACGCATCCGGGAGATCAAGAAGATCCAGCGCAGAAAAAAACATTATACGGAGATCGACAGGAATCCTAAGGGGCAGGATGAAAATCTGACAGACAGGAATTGAACTGCGGACGCAAATGTAGTACACTGATACGGAGAGGGCGAGGGACCTCTCCTGTTATGATTATAGTAAAAGAGTATCCGGAAGACGGATGCGGAAATGAGGATAAATATGGAAAAGAAAAACACCTGGGAGACCTATTCTTCCAAACAGTTAAAAGAGCTGGAGAAAATAAACGCACAGTATCGTGATTTCTTAGACAACGGTAAGACCGAGAGAGAGTGCATTGACACCATTGTCAATACTATTGAGAAGTCCGGTTACCGTGAACTGGAGAGTCTGATCAAAGAGGGCGCTGCTCTTAAAACCGGAGATAAGGTATACAGCGTATGGATGAACAAATCCATCGCCATGTTCCAGATCGGACGTAAGCCCATGACAGATGGCATGAACATCCTCGGAGCCCATATCGACAGCCCCAGACTGGATGTAAAGCAGAATCCCCTGTATGAGGATGGTGGATTCGCTTATCTGGACACCCATTATTACGGTGGCGTGAAGAAGTACCAGTGGGTGACCATTCCACTGGCAATCCACGGAGTCATCGTGAAAAAGGACGGCACCTGTGTAGAAATCAATATTGGTGAGAACGAGGATGATCCTGTATTCTTCGTATCCGATCTGTTGATCCATCTGGCACAGGAGCAGCTGGAGAAAAAGGCAGCAAAGGTTATCGAGGGTGAAGCTCTGGATATCATCGTAGGCAATAAGCCTCTGCTGATCGATAAGAAAGATAAGAAGAAGGACGAGAAAGAAGCCGGAAAAGAAGCAGTAAAGGCAGGTGTTCTGGATATTCTGAAAGAGACCTACGATATTCATGAAGAGGATTTCGTTTCCGCAGAGCTGGAGATCGTTCCTGCAGGAAAAGCAAGAGAAGCAGGTTTTGACCGCAGTATGACACTGGCTTACGGTCAGGATGACAGGGTCTGTGCTTACACTTCCATGCAGGCGATGCTGGACAGCGATGTGACCGACCGTACCATGTGCTGTATTCTGGTAGATAAGGAAGAAATCGGCTCCGTAGGTGCTACCGGCATGCAGTCTCATTTCTTTGAAAATGCCGTGGCAGAGGTGATGAATCTGGCAGGCGAATACAGCGAACTGAACGTGAGAAGATGCCTGGCACATAGCTGTATGCTGTCTTCCGATGTCAGCAGTGCTTTTGATCCTACCTATGCGTCCAGCTTCGATAAAAAGAACGTGGCATACTTAGGCGGCGGTATGGTCATCAACAAATTCACCGGAGCCAGAGGTAAGTCCGGTTCTAACGATGCCAATGCGGAGTATCTGGCACATTTGCGCCATATCTTCGACAAAGCAGAGGTGAACTTCCAGACTGCAGAGCTTGGTAAGGTCGATTTGGGCGGCGGTGGAACCATCGCATATATTCTGGCACTGTATGGCATGAATGTCATCGACAGTGGTGTGGCAGTGCTGAACATGCATGCACCGTGGGAAGCTACCAGCAAGGCCGATGTATATGAGGCATATCGCGGATATAAAGCATTTGTGGAAGGAGCGAGCCTGTAATGGCAGAGACGACAGAACTGAAAAAATCCGATTTTTACTTTGATCTTCCCCAGGAGCTGATCGCACAGGACCCGCTGGAGGATCGTTCTTCCTCCAGACTGCTGGTACTGGATAAAAACACGGGAGAGATCTCTCATCACATTTTTCGGGATATTATCGACTATCTGCATCCCGGAGACTGTCTGGTGTTAAACAACACCAAGGTGATTCCGGCGAGACTTTTGGGAGAACGGGAAGGTACCGGCGGACATGTGGAAGTCCTTCTATTAAAACGAAAAGAAGCGGATGTCTGGGAGACTCTGGTAAAGCCCGGCAAGAAATGCAAGCCCGGTCAGCGCCTGACCTTCGGGGATGGACTATTAAAGGCAGAAGTCCTGGAGACTGTGGAAGAAGGTAATCGTCTGATACGTTTTGAATATGAGGGTATTTTTGAAGAAGTGCTGGACAAGCTGGGAGAGATGCCCCTGCCTCCTTACATAACCCATAAGCTGAAGGATAAGAATCGTTATCAGACCGTTTATGCCAAATATGAAGGCTCCGCAGCAGCACCTACGGCGGGATTGCATTTTACGCAGGAATTGTTGCAGCAGATTGCGGACAAAGGCATTAAGATCGCTTATGTGACATTGCATGTGGGACTGGGAACTTTCCGGCCGGTAAAGGAAGAGAACGTACTGGAGCATCATATGCATTCTGAGTATTATCAGGTGACGGAAGAAGCGGCGAACACCATCAATGAGACGAAGAAAAATGGGGGGCGTGTGATCTGCGTGGGTACCACCAGCTGCCGTACCGTGGAGAGCGCAGCGGACGAGCAGGGCATGGTACAGCCCGGCTGTGACAATACCGAGATATTCATTTATCCCGGATATCGTTTCAAGGTGCTGGATGCGCTGATCACGAATTTCCATCTGCCGGAGTCCACACTGGTAATGTTGGTATCGGCACTTGCGGGAAGAGAACATATCCTGCACGCCTACGAAGAAGCAATCCGTGAAAAATACAGATTTTTCAGCTTTGGAGACGCTATGTTTATCGCTGACTTAAAAGGAGAAAAATAATGGAAGAAAGAAGACGAAGCAGGCGTACAGAAATGAGTTCCACCCTGATGGTAAATCGCCTGGACCAGGGAGACATGCAGGAAGTCAGCATAGACATCGTAGATGTATCTCCCAACGGAGTGGGCTTTTTGTGCAAGGAAGTGTTAAGTATCGGTGCAGTGTATGAATCGAAACTGAGGATTTGGACGCATGAAGTGCTGCATGCGTTCTTACAGATCGTCAGGATCGAAATGAAGGGAGATTCTTATACGTACGGGGCTGTCTTCATCGGAATGTCGGAGAGTGATGCGGCAAGAATCCGCGTATACCAGACGATTAATGACGATGAAAAACAATAAGAAAAAAATAGCAGTCAGTGTTGTGGCTGCTATTTTACTTGTACTGTTATATCTGTTGATTTTCGCTTTTTCTGGTCAGGACGGTGAGGAATCAGGCTCACTGAGTTCTATGATCTCGGAAAAATGTGCGGAGCTTCTGAATGCTATTTCCGGGAAACACTGGACACAGAATGTGATCGACAGTATGGCAGCTTATTTTGAACATCCAATCCGTAAACTGGCTCATTTCTCCGAGTATGCATGCATGGGAGTGCTGCTGTACGGTGTGTGGAGACCCTGGAAGGAGAGGAACCGGAAACTGTATCTGCTGATCGTACTCTGGGTGTTTGTCTCCGCCGGAGCGGACGAGTTCCATCAGTTATTTGTCCCAGGACGCTATGGGTGTTTTGCGGATGTGGTGCTGGATACCTGTGGCGGTGCGTTTGGACTGCTCGTATGTGGCTGTGTGGAGAAAATAGTGCGGCGAAGGAAACAGAAGCGGAAAGATAAGGAAAAAGAGATCACTTTGTAGGTGATCTCTTTTTGTGTAGTGCGATGAGCCAGGTACAGGGGTTCTACTTCCTGTTGTGCAGACTGTAGCCCTTTTCGCAAAGGATCTTTGTGGATCTCTCGATGGCTTCTTCCTGATAGAATTCAATGCGCAGAACGCCGCCTTCGTACTCTCGGTTATGGACGATGCCGATGTTTTTGATACTGATATTTTTCAGGGCAAGAATCGTAGCCACGGCGGCAATCTCACCGGGTTCGTCGGCAATGTCAATGGTGATTGCATAAGAAGATTTTAACGGGCCGCTGGCAGTGTTAATGAAGGAATCCCGGTAGATTCTGGCACTGTCGAACAGTTCATACAGGTCATCACCGCTTTTGGCATTTAATTCCTGCTGGATCCCCTGCAGGGAAGCAATGTAGGAGGACAACAGTGTCGAGATATTTTCTGTATTGGTCAGGCAGATCTGCTGCCATACCGCAGCGGAAGAAGAGGCAATTCTGGTAATGTCCTTGAAACCTCCGGCAGCGATCATCTTCATCAGTCCGTCCGCAGAATCCTTGTCCCGCACCAGATTTACCAGAGATGCGGCAATGATATGGGGGAGATGACTGACAGCTGCAGTAACGTAATCATGCTGTGCCGGCTCCAGAATCAGAGGGATGGCACCCAGCTGCTGTACAAGATTTTTATAATCCGTGACTTTGTTTTCCGGAACGGAATCCGTGGGCGTGAGAATGTAATAGGCATTCTCCAAAAGAACGGCCTTGGAATTGATAAAGCCTATACGGTCACTTCCGGCCATGGGATGACCGCCGATAAACTGTCCTTCCAGACCGGCTTTTTTGATCTCTGTATGAATCTCACTCTTGACACTTCCCACATCAGTGAGCAGTGTCTTTGGTGAGAGAATTTCTTTTACAGCTGAGAGGTTCTCGTCATTTTTCTGTACCGGAGCACAGAGGAAAAGATAATCGCAGTCGGAGAAGGAAGCATCGATCCTTGTGGTGATCACGTTGGCAACACCACACTGGGCAGCCTCCCGCAGGGTATCTGCATTGATATCGTATGCAATGATCTGAGACTGAGGGAGATTCTGACGGATCGCCCGGGCGATGGAACCGCCGATCAAACCCAGACCGATAAAACCAAATGTAAGAGTACTCATGTAGATTTCCTCGATTCTGTTATTTGCTGCAAATAAATAGTATGACAAAGTCGGAAGATGTCCGTTTGTCCTTTAAACACTATAGCAAATTAACGTGCGAAAATCAAGAGAAGGAAATATTCTTTTCGGATTTGCTTGCAAGAGTTTTAGAAATATGGCAAGATGGAACTGTTCAAAAAGGATAAGGAGGAATTTGGTTATGCATTCACCTTTGGAAATTGCAAGAAATTATATAGAAGTCGGGATCCATAAGGTAAATCTGTCGATCTTTAAGACGATTCTGTTGGGATTTTTTGCCGGTATGTTCATCGGTTTTGCAGGAATTGCTTCGACTACGGCATCCAGCACCATCGGCATCGCATCGGTGGCGAAGCTGGTAGGCGCTGCGGTATTCCCAGCGGGTATGGCTATGGTACTGGTAGCGGGCAGCGAGCTATTCACCGGCAACAATCTGATCATACTGGCAGTGCTGGAGAAGAAAGTCACGGTATGGAAGATGCTGAAAAACTGGCTGTTTGTTTACATCGGCAACTTCCTCGGTGCGGCTTTTGTGGCAGTATTGGTAGTGGTGGGACGGACACCGGATCTTTTCGGAGAGCAGTTGGCACAGGCCATTGTTAATGCCGCGGCATCCCGGACGAATTTAAGTGTGGGTGAGGCTTTCGTAAGAGGTATCCTGTGTAATATTCTGGTGTGCATCGCGGTATGGATGTCCTTTGCTGCGAAGCGGGTCTCCGGCAAGCTTCTGACCAGTTACTGGCCCGTGATGCTGTTTGTATTATGCGGCTTCGAGCACAGTATCGCAGATATGTATTTCGGTGTATGCGGTCTTCTGACAGCGCAGGTCTACGGCATTGCAGCAGAGAGCCTGACCTGGTTCAATTTCCTCGTAAAAGCCCTGCTGCCTATTACCCTTGGCAACATCGTTGGTGGTGCTGGGATCGTAGGATGCGGCTACTGGCTGGCATACCTCCACAGAACCCCGTACTCTGCAGATACTACAGCTGCCGAGCAGGAAGAGATTGATATTGCGGAAGAGTACTAAATTGAGAGTTAGTGAAATAAATCCACGAACGCCCATGGCGGACGGAATGTCCTTCCTCGATGTAAGGTCTCCCGGTGGGAATTTTCTGACGAAAAGTGAGTAGCGGTTCTAAACCGCACGGGCACGGCTCCAGTTGCCATCCATGGCAACGTCCGCCTGTCGCGAACGTCCTGTTCGCTCCACCCTGTTTTTCTACACTTTTCGAGAAAATATCACCACCTCCCGACAAACATCCTCGGAAGGACATTCCGTCCGCCATGGGCGTTCTGCATTTTGGAAAGTTTAAAAAACAGTAGCCCCGGCTGGGTATAAGAATAAGCAGTGCCGTAAGCAGACGTCGGTACTTAGCGGTCGTACTGTGACCGCTTATGTACCGCTACGTTCTGCGACAGAGCGCAAGCGTGCCGCGTTTCTTATACCCTGCCAAGGGCTACGGGGATATTTCGCTAACTTTCAATTTACTTGTCTTGTGCAACTGTTCATATCGCAAAGTTCTGACAACTTACAAAAATATGAAATAATTAACAATATTTACTTGTAATAGTAACATATATTTAGTAAAATACACGTAAGGGGTTAAAAATCCAATCCAACGGCTGGACAAAATACCCAAAATGCAGAATAAATGGAGGATGGGATATGAATATTTACACAACAGACAAGATCCGTAACGTAGTATTACTGGGCCATGGCGGCAGTGGCAAGACCAGTCTTGCAGAAGCCTTTGGTTATCTGTCCGGTATCACCTCCCGTATGGGCAAGGTAGATGACGGCAATACCCTCAGTGATTACAGCAAAGAAGAACAGAAACGTCATTTCTCTATCAGTACCTCCGTGATCCCCATTGAGTGGGAAGGATACAAGATCAATATTATTGATACACCGGGTTATTTTGATTTCGTGGGAGAAGTGGAAGAGGCAGTCAGTGCCGCAGGAGCAGCCATCATAGTAGTTAACGGCAAGTCCGGCATCGAAGTCGGCACCCAGAAGGCATGGGAGCTTTGCGAGAAATACAAGCTGCCCCGTTTTATCTATGTCTCCAACATGGACGTGGATAATGCCTCCTTCCGTCAGGTAGTGGAAGATATGACTAATCTGTACGGCAAGAAGATGGCACCGTTTCATCTGCCAATCCGTGAGAACGAGAAATTCGTAGGATACATCAATGTTATCACTGAGAGCGGTAACCGCTGGGAGGGTAAGGAAGTTGTTCCCTGTGAGGTACCGGATTACAGCCAGGCCAACCTGCAGATCTGCCGGGATACTCTGATGGAAGCCGTAGCCGAGACCAGTGAAGAATTCATGGAGCGGTATTTCGGCGGAGAGACCTTCTCTGAGGCAGAGATCCGTGCAGCACTCCGTACCAATGTCTGCGATGGCAGCATCGTTCCCATGACCATGGGTTCCAACATCCTGTGTCAGGGTATGTACACACTGTTAGATGATATTGTCAAATACATGCCCAGCCCCGAGAACAGAGAAGTGGCGGGCATCAATTTAAAGACCAATGAGATTTACCATGCGGATTACGATTTCGCCAAGGCAAAATCCGCCTATATCTGGAAGACCATAGTGGATCCTTTCATCGGAAAATACTCTCTGATCAAGGTAAACTCCGGTGTACTTAAGACCGACGACCTGCTGTACAACGTAGACCGTGACATTGAGGAAAAGATCGGCAAAATCTATGTACTGCAGGGCAATAAGCCCATTGAAGTCAGCGAACTGCATGCCGGAGATATCGGAGCACTGGCGAAACTGACCGCAGCGAGAACCGGCAACAGTCTCTCTACCAAGGCCACGACTATTAAATACGGCAAGTTCGATATTTCCACTCCCTATACCTACATGCGGTATAAGCCGAAGAATAAGGCGGACGTGGATAAGATCTCCCAGGCATTGCAGAAGATGACTCATGAAGATCTGACCATCCGGGTGGTGAACGATGCGGAGAACCGCCAGACCTTACTTTACGGCATGGGTGACCAGCACCTGGATATCGTGGTCAGCCGTCTGTTAAACGAATACAAAGTAGAGATCGAGCTGTCCAGACCGAAGATCGCATACAAAGAGACTATCAAGAAACAGTCCGATGTGGAATATAAGTACAAGAAACAGTCCGGCGGACACGGCCAGTACGGTCATGTAAAAATGCGTTTTTCACCTTCCGGCGATCTGACCAAACCCTATGAGTTCGCAACAGAAGTCGTAGGCGGCGCGGTACCGAAGAATTTCTTCCCTGCGGTGGAAAAAGGTATTCAGGAATCCGTAGGCAGAGGACCTCTGGCGGCCTACCCGGTAGTCGGTGTCAAAGCGGTACTGTATGATGGATCCTATCATCCGGTAGATTCTTCGGAAATGGCATTTAAGACCGCGGCTATCCAGGCTTTCAAGAAAGGTGTCATGGAAGCAGGCCCCGTTCTGTTGGAGCCCATCATGTCCTTAAAGGTTACCGTGCCGGATGCCTATACCGGAGACATCATGGGAGATCTGAACAAGAGAAGAGGCCGGGTGCTGGGCATGACACCCATGAGCGGTGGCAAGCAGATCATCGAAGCGGATATTCCCATGAGCGGATTATTCGGTTATTGCACAGATCTGCGTTCCATGACCGGAGGCAGAGGGGATTATTCCTATGAATTCGCTCGTTACGAGCAGGCACCTTCCGACGTACAGGAGAAGGAAGTAGCGGCCAGAGCAGCAAAGGTTGCGGAGAACAATGCAGAAGACTAACGAGTAATTACATAACATACACAACAAAAAGAGACCGGTTGGCTTTCCGGTCTCTTTTTCGGTAGTGCGCAGTAAATATCATCGATATCGCTGCATCAGATTGATCAGTAATGTGATCCATGCAAACATGATTCATCACCTCTCGTATACAGCATATGCCCCGGCAGACGAAAATATGCAAAAAACCATGCGGATAGAGCCGCAGTCCTTGACAGTATCGGGAAAACACGATAAAATAATCGATAGTTTTTTAACGACTTGAGAACAAAAAATTTAAATAGAAAGCTTCTCATAGTTTAGGAGGAAATAATTATGGCAGTACCTTACAATCACAGAGAGGTAGAGAAAAAATGGCAGACTGTCTGGGATGATGAAAAAGCATTCAAGACTTCCGACGATTTCTCCAAGCCCAAATATTACGCACTGGTAGAGTTCCCTTATCCTTCAGGACAGGGATTACATGTAGGTCATCCGAGACCTTATACCGCACTGGATATCGTAGCACGTAAGCGCAGAATGCAGGGCTATAATGTGCTGTATCCCATGGGATGGGATGCATTCGGTCTCCCTACCGAGAACTACGCGATCAAGAATCATATCCATCCCAAGATCGTAACCAAGAACAACGTGGCAAGATTCAAGAATCAGCTGCATTCCTTAGGTTATTCTTTCGACTGGGACAGAGAAATCAACACCACAGATCCCGAGTATTATCACTGGACCCAGTGGATCTTCTTAAAGCTGTTCAAGGCAGGACTGGCTTACAAAACGGAGATGCCTATCAACTGGTGTACCTCCTGTAAGGTAGGTCTGGCAAATGAGGAAGTAGTGAACGGCGTCTGCGAACGTTGCGGTTCCGAAGTCATCCGTAAGGTCAAGAGCCAGTGGATGTTAAAGATCACCGAATATGCTGACAAGCTGATCCAGGGACTGGATACCGTAGATTATATCGAGCGTGTCAAAGTCTCCCAGAAGAACTGGATCGGTAAGTCCCAGGGTGCCGAGGTTGATTTCACCCTGACAGGCAAGGATGAGAAGCTGCGCATTTACACCACCAGACCGGATACTCTGTTCGGGGTTACTTACATGGTAGTATCTCCGGAGCATCCTGTTCTGGATAAATATAAAGATGAGATCAAGAACTGGGATGACATCGTGGCATACCGCGAGATGGCTGCGAAGAAGTCCGATTTTGAACGTACCGAACTGGCAAAGGATAAGACCGGTGTCTGCATTCAGGGCCTGACCGCTACCAACCCCGTGAATGGCAAGGAAATCCCTGTTTGGGTATCCGATTATGTACTGATGACTTACGGTACCGGCGCTATCATGGCAGTTCCTGCCCACGATGAGAGAGACTGGGAGTTCGCGAAGAAATTCGGTATGCCTATCATTGAAGTTGTTGCAGGAAGCCCTGTCAGCGTAGAAGAAGCTGTATATACCGATGTTGCTGATGGTACTTTGGTCAATTCCGATTTTCTGAACGGTCTGTCTGTGGCAGAAGCCAAAGAGAAGATCATGAACTATCTGGAAGAGAAGGGCATCGGTAACCGCAAGACCAATTATAAATTAAGAGACTGGGTATTCTCCAGACAGCGTTACTGGGGTGAGCCGATTCCTATTGTGCATTGCGATAAGTGCGGATATGTTCCCATTGATGAGAGCGAACTGCCTCTGCAGTTACCCGATGTAGAGAGCTATATGCCTACCGATACCGGAGAATCTCCTTTGGCTGCCATGACTGACTGGGTAAATACCACCTGTCCCTGCTGTGGCGGTCCGGCAAAGAGAGAGACCGATACCATGCCTCAGTGGGCTGGCTCTTCCTGGTATTACCTGCGTTATACCGATCCTCACAATGACAAGGCACTGGCAAGTCCCGAAGCATTAAAGTACTGGCTGCCGGTTGACTGGTACAACGGTGGTATGGAGCATACCACACTGCATCTTTTGTACTCCCGCTTCTGGCATAAGTTCCTGTATGATCAGGGGGTAGTACCTACTCCGGAACCTTATCAGAAGAGAACCAGCCACGGTATGATCCTTGGCTCCAACGGCGAGAAGATGTCCAAGTCCCGTGGCAACGTTGTAAACCCGGATGACATCGTACAGGATTACGGTGCAGATACTCTGCGTACCTATGAGATGTTCATCGGCGCTTTTGATCTGAGCGCTTCCTGGAGTGAGGAAGGCGTAAAGGGCTGCCGCAGATTCCTGGAGAGAGTATGGAAGTTACAGGATATATTGACATCCGAGGAAGGCTACAGCGCAGATTTGGAGACCAAGATGCACCAGACCATCAAGAAGGTCAGCAGCGATTTCGAGAACCTGAAGTACAACACCGCCATCGCAGCTATGATGTCCCTGATCAATGAGTTCTACAAGAAGAACTCTATTACCAGAGGCGAATACAAGACACTGCTTACTCTGCTGAACCCCGTGGCTCCTCATATCACCGAGGAACTGTGGCAGACTGCCGGATTCGAGGGCAGACTGTATCAGGCAGCATGGCCTGAATTTGAGGAAGAGAAGACTGTAGAGAGCGTTGTAGAGATCGGTGTTCAGGTCAACGGCAAGATGCGTGTGACCATCAATGTTTCCAAGGATGAGACCAGGGAAAATGTCATCGCCATGGCAAAAGAAGCTCTGGGAGACAAGCTGACCGGCAACATCGTAAAAGAGATCTATGTTCCCGGCAGAATCGTCAACATCGTAGTTAAGTAGTTCAGCCATGGACAATAAGTGAAATAAAATCATGCTTGCATGATTTTATGATCGAATATGTCCATGAGGTAAACGCCGTCTTATGAACAAAGGTAGTCACGTAGTGATGGAAAGCGTGATAACGCGACTTTGCGAATGGCGTTGGCTGAACGTTGAATAAAATAACTCTTGACAGACATTAAGTCTGCCGGGAGTTATTTTTTTGTGATCGGCTTTTCTCCAGAATATTTTCAATCTGACGAAGCTCCGATTCCGTACTGTATTTTTTGATAGCGGTGATGGCGGCCTGCATTTCCTGCGGGGTAAAAGTCAGGTGTTCCTGTTTCGCTTTACGCATGGCGGGCATGAGAAGTGCCATCATTTCTTTTTGACTTTTACCGTGCCCCTGGGCAAAAAGTTTCGAGAGAAAATCCAGTTTTTCTCTGGGGATGTCCTTCACGAGATCATCCTGCATCCAGAGGGGTGTCTTGGAATAGTCCATTTTTCTGACCTCCTGTGTCTGATTTTGCAGTGGAAAAAAGACCGGACAACATAGACGGATCCATGCCGGAGAGATCGGAGAAGCCCTCCGGAAACAATTCCTGCATGGTCTGCACCATTTCCATCATTTCCTGGAAATTATGAATATTGTCCATCATTTGTGTGATTTGTCGAAGAGCTGATTTCTGAGTCTCGTCGCACAAGGGCATGAGATCATTACACAGTTCAGTGGCAGTTTCTTCGTTTGCAGAAGAGGGAGCAATGCACAGAGAAGTCTCCGGATGCCTGCGAAAAAGTGTTAGCGTGTATTGCAACTCCGACATTTTTATGTAAACAGCAAGTCCTTTCAGCAGCCGGGGATCCATATAATAAGCCAGTATTTTCAGAATCTGAATGCGGTTGGAAGTGAATAATGTGTCAAAGGCAGCCGCCTTGTCGATTCTCTTATCATCCATGTACCGATACCTTCCTGCAAAAGAGTTACTAGTATTTTATGAGAGCGGCAGCATGCTTATGCCGATCAATCCTTCGGGGTACAGAAAAGTCCGTACCCCGGAGTGATCGTGCCTACAAAGCTCCGGGAGATCCCGGAAAGCAGTATCAGAGATTAGCAACCGCAACCGTTGTTGTTACCGCAGCCACCGCCGCAGAAGCAGGACAGAAGCAGGATCCAGATCAGCCATTCACAGCAGTCATTGCCGCCGCAGCCATTGTTGTTGCCCAGCAGCCCGCAGCCGTTGTTGTTACCGCAGCCACCGCCGCAGAACAGCAACAGGATGATCCAGATGCAGCTGTTGCCGAAGATACCGTTACCACAGTTGTTATTGCCGCAGGAATTATTGCAGCCGCAATTTGTAGCAGTTAAGTCACTCATTTTTAGTGCCTCCACATTTTATTTATGCTCTATTGTATGCGGGGGAGCCTGTCAATGTTTCCGGAAAAGACTTGCAATAATTTCCGGATATAGTAAAATATAGATATCTATATAGACATGCATAGATTGTGAAAAGACAGATTTTAAATTAAGGATAGATAGATGGCACAGAAGATATATGTGGTAGAGGGGCGAAAGTTCCGCACGGAGGCGGATTATCAGAATGCCCTGAAGGATCAGCAGGTGATCGAGAATCTTCGGGTACAGACGAAGAAGATGAGCCTGGCAGACCAGAAGAAACTGCTGGAAGTGATCCGTAGCGGCAGGTGTAGATTCCATAGTATTCTGGGACAGGATTACATGGAAGAGCTGTCGGAGGACATTCAAAGACAGGAAGGAAAAGTACCGGAAACATCTCCGGCGAAAGGACATTTTCTTCAGAAAGAAAATACAAAAACAATCGGGAAGGCCCAAACTCCCAAAAATAAAAAAGAAGCATCAAAGAAAAAAGAAACTGTAAAAAAAGAAAGTCCTGATAAAAAAGTTCCCAAAAAGAGGCCGACAACAAAAAAGAAGACTTCTGTGAAGAAGAAAGCAGAACCGCAGTTTGACGAGGCAGAGATTGACAAAATCGTTCAGGAAGAATTGAAAAAACAGGAGAAACGAAGGAAACTTCTTGTGGTCTGTTGCAGTGTGATCGCAGTGGCATGCCTTGGCTATTTCGGAATTTATAACTGGTATAACATCCGTACTGCCGATAATTACAAGCAATTAAGTGAATTGAAGGATAAAGAGCCGGCAACCGGTCAGAATCAGGATCCTGTGATCCATTACACCGCGGATGAAACGCAGAGTACGCCCCCTCCGGTACTGGATGAATATAAAAATTTATTAAATAAGAACAAAAGACTAATCGGATGGGTAAAAATTGACGATACTAATATAGATTACCCTGTAATGCAGACAACGGATAATGAATATTATCTTGATCACAATCTGAATCAGGAGTATGATAAAAACGGATCCATTTTCATGGACAAGGATTGTGATGTGCTCAAGCCCAGCACAAACTTCATTTTGTATGGACATCATATGAAGAGCGGGCAGATGTTCGGAAGCTTATCCCTATACAGCGACCAGAGCTATTATGAGAAACATCCTTGCATACAGTTTGATACCATTTATGAAAAAGGCCAGTATGAGATCATGTACGTATTCAGATCCCGGGTCTATAGTGAAGATGAAATCGTATTTAAGTACTATCAGTTTATAGACGCCCAGAGCGAGCAGGAATTTGACTCTTATATGAATGATATGGCAGAAATGTCATTATATGACACGGGAGTCACAGCTTCGTTCGGTGACCAGCTTTTAACGTTGTCTACCTGTGATTATCAGGAGAAAAACGGCAGATTTGTAGTGGTTGCCAAAAAGGTGACGACAAAGGAGTAAAGGATGACTAAGGGTAAAAAGAAGACTAACAGAAGATTAAAAAAGACAGTAAGGAAGACCCTGGGGACATTGTTTCTGATCTCGGCAATTATAGTAGCGGCAATCCCTACGGAAGGACTGCGTGCAGCAGATGGAACAGAAAAGGAGGTTACGGAATCTTATCTGCAACAGATGAAGATTCCTTATCTGGACAGTAAGGAAGAAATCTATACCACCGGTGACGGTAAGTATCAGTTTGCCTATGTAACGGACGGCGGCAGTGATAAGGGTGCCGTGATCCTGGGATACAACGGTGGCTATCTGGAAGGTAACAACCTGGTAATTCCCGATGGACTGGATGCGTATAAGAAATATTCTTACAGTGATGGAACCAACGGCGGTTATGTCGCTGTAGGTAAGGAAAATGATTTCCTGTTCTATGCAGTGAATCAGACGACAACTGATCCGGTAACCGGGGCAGAGATTGTGATCAGCACATCGTATCAGCCCTGCCGTTATGAAGACCGTGCCCAGTGGGAGAATTTATCATCTGAAGAACTGTATTACAAGTCGGATACTGTATCCGGTGGTGATCTTGTACCTGTTTATGAGAAAACGACAGATTCCAATAAACAGCGTATCAAAGGTGCAGAGGTATGGTATATCGGCAACCAGTATCTGCAGGAAGGAACCGGAAAAGATGCAGGTACCTGGAAAATTGCAGGACCGATCACCAGTAGTGATAAGGGGATTTTTGCCGGAAATGGTAATATTCACACACTGACCATCGGAAAGAGCGTAAAAGGAGTGGGTGTATATGCATTTTATGGCTGTACCGGTATGAGCAGCATTTCTTTGGGAAATGGTCTGAATATTATTGGTGATTATGCGTTTGCCAACTGCCTTACTATGACCAGTGTAAATCTGGATAGGATCAGCAATCTGACAACGATTTCGGATTACGCATTTGCCAACTGCCAGTCCATGGAAAAATTTACGGTTCCTATTAATGTAACAACAATTGGCAATAATGTATTTGAAGACTGTTATTCCATGATAGGCATTAATATGTCCAACGCAGAAGAAAATAACGGTTTCTCTGTGGAAGAGGAAATGGCTTCCACAAATAATGCAACAGCATTAAACAATTTTGGGAAAAATGTATTTAAAGGATGTGCAAATTTAAGATCTGTGACATTCCCCAGAACTTTCAGCAATGCCAACGGCCCGGTATCCGGATCTATTGATGTATCCGAGTTCCGGGGATGCGAGAATCTGAAATATGTAACTGCAGCAAACCCGTCTTTGAAGATCACGGGGGGAGCAGTAGATACTTCATATACCTTTGATTCCTTCAAAGCGGATGTACCGGCAGAGTTTTATCTGGAAAGTGTTGACAGCTCCCAGTTCCATACCTGTGCGACGAATAATTATATGGCATTCAGTTATCTGAATTCCGACGGAACCAAGCAGAATCTGTATGAACTGACAGTTCAGGAAACAAGTGGCAAAAAGGCTGTTTACAGAGTGAATTCCTCTAATCAGCTAGTATACTGTGAATTTGACAGCGGTCTGGAAACTGTTACCATGCCGGATACCGTCGGACCTTACCAGATCACAGTGATCGGCTCCGGTATTTTCCGTAATAACTGTTATCTGAGGAGAATTACGATTCCCTCCTCTATTACTACGATTGAAGACAGTGCGTTTAAAGGCTGCCATAATTTGAAAGATGTCATTTTCAAGGAGCCTGTCAATATTACCAGTATCGGTACAGATGCATTCAAGACCCAGGAGGTGGAATATCATAAGGTAGATTGCGGTAACAAGGACGCAACTGATGTACAGCAATTGTATTTTACAGGCCCTATCTCGGATGATTCGGCACCGTTCAATTATGCAATGGATCCGAACAGCTATATTAACAGAGGAAACCAGGAAAGAACCTATATTACCTATTACAGTGGCTGGCCGAAGAATCTGGAAGTAAAGTATAACCCGGATACGGACAAAAATGAATTGGCAGATTATCCTACGTTTAAAGAAATTCAGTCCGGTTCGAAATATACCACAGGCAATTATGCTTATATGACACTGGAATACCAGGAGGCGGCTAAGACTGCGGTAGATAAATATCTTGGTACGAATTCAGAACCTATGACGGATTATGAACGTGAGATCATCAATGCGGCACTGCAGATCGAATTACCTTACGGTATTGAAACCATTAAAGAAAATCTGTTTACTGCCACAGAACCTTCGGAAGCTCTGCCGTCCAATACGACCAAGACATTGACCGCTTACGGACTGTTGGAGATTGGCAAGGAGACTTTCAAGGATTGTACGAATCTGAGTGGTGTCTATCTGAAAGACAGAACTACGAAGATTGATGATTATGCTTTTAAGGGATGTACAAATCTGACCGGTGTGGCAGTACCTGCCACCACAACAACAATGGGAAAACGTCCTTTCACCGGCTGTGAGAAACTGACAACGGTGGATTTCCAGGGAAGTCCTTATTTCACCTGTGATAATTCTATTATCTACAGTCTGGAAAACGGAAAGAAGAAAGATATCATTGAATTTCTGGAAGGAAGAGCCAGCGGAGTGGTAGCTCCTACGGAAGTAGAGGGAGTCACCGGAATTGCTGAGGAAGCATTTGCGGGCACCAAGGTAAGTTCCGTGGATCTGCGTACCTCCTTTGTGACAGATATTCCGGAAGGTGCTTTTATGGATACTCCGAAGCTGTTCGCAGTTTATCTGCCGGATACCTGTAAGTCCATTAGTAAGGATTCCTTTACGAACAGTAGTATTGCCTACATGGAAGTGCCGGAAAGTGTCAGCTATCTGGATAATGATGCCTTCGGTGGAACCACCGATAAGAGTGCACTGCAGTTCTACTGCGTAGATGGCAGTAATGCATATATCTATGCAACAAAGAACGGTATTATGACGACCTCAAAGCCGCTGGAACTGTTCTATACCGTAACTTTCTGGGATTGGGATTCTACGCTTCTGGATACACAGACGGTAGCAGCAGGGGGAGATGCAGTTCCCCCTGAAGTTAAAGGCAGAGAGGGATATACCCTTACCGGATGGGTTCCGGATTATCATGGGGTACAGGCCGATCTGCAGGTAACTGCCCAGTACGAAGCAGATGATCCGGATGCTTCCAAATATACGGTAACTTTCCTTGACTGGGATGACAGCGTACTGAAGACTATGCTGGTAGCTCCCGGAAAGGATGCAGAACCTCCTATTGATCCTAAGAGAGAAGGATATACCTTTATCGGATGGAGGCCTGCGGTTACCAACATTCAGGCGAATACCACGATTTATGCCCAGTATGAGAAGAATGATTCCGAAGACTCCAAATTCACGGTACGTTTCATTGATTACGATGATACGGTGCTGTACGTGCAGAAGGTAGCGTCCGGCGAAGATGCCATTGCACCACAGAGCCCTACCAGAAGCGGTTATACCTTTACAGGATGGAGACCTGCCATTACCGGAATCACCAAGGATACGGATACTTATGCCCAGTATGCTATTACCGGAAGCCAGGACGATCCGAACGCCACAGCAACACCGGCACCGGGAACGACAGCAACACCGGCTCCCGGGACTAACACCACAACAAAACTGTACACATTGACAGTTAAGAACGGTTCCGGTTCCGGAAGTTATGCTGCCGGTTCCCAGCCGATCATCATTGCAAATGATCCGGCCAAGGGCATGCAGTTCAGCAACTGGACGATCGATCCATCCAATACCACTATAGCAAGTAAGGTATTATCGGCAACGGTAATCACCATGCCTGCGGGAAATGTAACGGTTACGGCAAACTATACAAAGTCAAACGGTTCTAATACCAGTACTTCTACCGGAAGTGGTAATTCTACGAATTCCAATTCCAACAGAAGGCCGAACAGTACTACCACAGGTAATGTTTCCGGCGGCAGAACCACTGTTGTTATTGACAAGAACGGTCTGTCCAATACCGGTGTGGTATCTGCAACGGTAAACGGATCTTCCGATAACTTTGTGATCAAGATCACTGAGAGCGCATCTGCTTCAGAGGAAGTAGTAAAGGCGTTGATGGCAGAGTATGGCAACGATATCAGTGCCATCAAGTATTTCCCGATGGATATCAGTCTCTATGATTCCACCGGCAATAACAAGATCACGGATACCACAGGATTGTCCATCAGCATTACCCTGCCGATTCCGGATTCTCTGATCACCTATGCAGGTAACAACAAGGTAGCAGGAGTGGTGAACAGTAAGTTAGACAAGCTGACACCGAAGTTCTCCACGATTTCCGGAGTATCCTGCATTACCTTTACGGCGGAGCATTTCTCACCGTATGTGATCTATGTGGATACGAACAACCTGACAGCCGGAACAATCGCAGACAGCACTCCTAAGACCGGAGATGCCATTCATCCGAAGTGGTTCCTGTCTCTGGGGCTAGCATGTCTGTCCATAGTATTCTTCATGAAGAAGGATAAGAAGACTCTGCGCAAGGCAAGAGCCTAGTGAAAATAAAGGATGGGAAGGTTTATGAATCATAAAAAGTGGGTAGTTGCATTGGTATTGATAGCTACCGCATTGATCCTGACACATCTTCCTGTGTCGGAGGCAGATGCGGCAGCGTCTGCCTCCGATTTTCAGATTGAAGGCAGTACACTGACAAAATACAGAGGAAGCGATGAACGTGTCACGATTCCCGATACAGTGGAAGTCGTGGGTGAGAGTGCCTTTGAGAACAATCAGAAGGTACAGTTTGTTGTGGTTCCCAAATCTGTGAAACGACTGGATGCCTATGTGTTCTGGGGCTGTAATCATCTGGAAGAGGTTGTACTTGGCAAAGGTCTTACCTCAGTGGATGAATATGCTTTTTCAGGATGCACCGGACTGAAACAGATCACGATCCCTGAGAATGTACAGAGTATTGATGCACAGGCATTTGCCGGATGTACGAACCTTACGGATATTTATATTCCGGACACGGTGACAAGCATCGCAGACGATGCATTCTTAAATTGTGATAACGTAACGATTCATGCGGACGAAGGCAGCGTGGCTGAAAAGTTTGCACAGAAGCTGGCAGAGCAGAAAAGTCAGAGTCCTCTGGTAACGGCAGCGCCGACGGCGACACCGGCGGCAGACGGAACTTCGGATTCACAGGCAACAACAGAGCCTGCCCCCACTGAAACGCCGACCCCTGCACCGACACCGGTGCCCGGAAATGTGATCGGCAGTACCTTTGTCGTAGGAAATCATGCGATGGTTATGATGCTGCCTGAGGAAGAAACTGTGCAACAGGGCTATACGGAACCGGTAGCAGGACAGGAGACTGACGGTGAACCGCAGAATATCACAGCGGAAACAGAAGACGGAAAAATTCCGGAATGGAAATATTACAGGAACCAGTCGGTAGGAGCAGTGAGCATACCGGAGGGAACGACCGAAATCGGACGTTTTGCTTTTTCCAGAAGTTCTGTACAGTCGATTACTTTACCGGAAGGTGTGACCACTATTGATTATGCAGCATTTTATCACTGTGATGATCTGAATAGTGTGATATTGCCGGATACGGTGACCCGGGTGGAAGCCAAGGCATTTACGCATACCGGATGGATGGATGATTTTGAAGAAAACAGCATGGATGATTACCTGATCAGCGGGGACATTCTGGTGGCTTACAAGGGGGACCTTCCCGAAGTGACCATACCGGATGGTGTTCGTGTGATCGCTGATGAAGTGTTCCGCAGCCATACGGAACTGAAAAAGGTGCATCTGCCTGCAAGTGTCACCAATATCGGTGACAGCGCATTCCCGGAGGGAATCGAAATTATAAATGAATAAGGGTCAGATTTTACCGACACCAGGATAAGAAACCGGCATAAGATAGAATAAGTCTTATGCCGGTTTTGTCTTATTTTACGGGGAAGGAACAAGATGCAGCGGGTAAGGGAACAGGTACAGGTGCCGGAACAATTGCATAGTGGGGCAGGACGTGTGAAATCTGTGACTGTTGCTGTGCTGGATACCGGAATTGCTTATCATCCGGATCTGGTAGGACGGCTGCTTGCTTTTTCCGACTTTGTAGAAGGCCGTTCCTTTCCGTATGACGATAATGGACACGGGACACATGTCTGCGGGATTGTATGCGGAAGCGGAGAACTGTCCGGAGGAAGATTTCGCGGAATGGCACCGGAGGCAAAGCTTGTGGTGGGAAAAGTGCTGGACAGACAGGGGGAGGGCTCCTGTGATTCCATGCAGGAAGCTCTGGAATGGGTACTGCGGGTGAAAAACAGGTATGGAATCCGTGTTCTGAATATCTCTGTGGGGATCGGAGACCTGAAGGAACGTTACAAGGAGCAGATGTTGCGAAAATCTCTGGAATTGTTGTGGGATCATAATATTCTCGTGGTCTGCGCTGCAGGTAATACCGGTCCGGAGGATGGTAGTATTTCGGAGATGGCCAGTAGCAGAAAGGTTCTGACGGTGGGGTGTCATGACGGAAGATATTGTAAAAATGATCCCGGAAGGTGTGAGACGTACTCCGGCAGGGGCAGAAGATATGATGTGACCCGTAAACCGGATATTGTGGCTCCGGGGACAAGGATTCTGTCCTGTAATGCTTTCTGGCAGAACCGGAACGGCAGAATCTACAGACCCTATGTAGCAAAAAGCGGCACATCCATGGCAACACCCATTGTATCCGGGGCGGCAGCCCTTGCTATGGAAAAATATCCGGGAATTACCAATGAAGAATTTGTTCGTCTGCTGTCCCTTACAGCTACCGATCTGGGAGAGCCGTGGAACAAGCAGGGCTTCGGCATGCTTAATGTACGGAGATTATTAGAAAACAAGTAAAAGGATAAAATCACTGGGAAAAATAAAAAATATGATTAAAATAAGTCAATAAAATAAATACCAAAGATATTGACACAAATGGTATGATTGTATACAATGATACGAGAACTGCAAAATGTATTTTTACTGCGCAGAGTAAAAATTATAAAATCTTGCAGATATCGAATGTCAGGGAAGAGAGGTATACCAATGAGAGAAAGTGATGCATTTCAGAATCGTCCGGTCTCCATGAATCCGAAGAACAACCTTTTGGAGATTGAAGAGCATATGTACATACTGGATGATGTGGAGAAGCCGAACGTGTTCCGTAACATGTTCCCTTATTCCGAAATCCCCAAAATACCTTTTAATGATCGTATCGTGCCTCATAACATGCCAAAGGATATCTGGATCACAGATACTACCTTCAGAGACGGACAGCAGTCCAGAGCACCTTATACCACAGAGCAGATCGTAAAAATCTATGACTATCTGCATGAACTGGGTGGCCCCAACGGAATGATCCGTGCCAGTGAATTTTTCCTGTACAGCAAGAAGGACAGAGACGCTGTTTATAAATGTATGGAGAGGGGATACAAGTTCCCCGAAGTTACCAGCTGGATCCGTGCCAGCAAGGAGGACTTTAAGCTGGTAAAAGAGATCGGAATGAAGGAGACTGGCATTCTGGTCAGCTGTTCCGATTATCATATTTTCCTGAAATTAAAAATGACCAGAAGACAGGCCATGGATCACTATTTAAGCGTTATCCGTGACTGCCTGGAGGAGGGTATCAGCCCCAGATGTCATCTGGAGGATATCACCAGAGCGGATATCTACGGTTATGTGGTTCCGTTCTGCCTGGAACTGATGAAACTGATGAAGGAGTATCAGATCCCCATCAAGGTCCGGGCCTGCGATACCATGGGATACGGTGTCAACTATCCCGGTGCCGTTATTCCCCGTAGTGTACAGGGTATCATTTACGCAATCCATACCCACGCAGGTGTGCCGCATGAGCTGATCGAATGGCATGGTCACAATGACTTTTACAAGGCGGTGTCCAATTCCACCACAGCATGGTTGTACGGCTGTTCCGGTGTAAATACCTCACTGTTTGGTATCGGTGAGCGTACCGGTAATACACCGCTGGAGGCAATGGTATTCGAATATGCACAGTTGAAGGGTGATCTGAACGGTATGAATACCCGTGTCATCACGGAGCTGGCAGAGTACTATGAGAAGGAGATCGGCTATCAGATCCCGCCCAGAACCCCGTTTGTCGGCAAGAATTTTAACGTGACCAGAGCCGGTATCCATGCGGACGGTCTGCTTAAGAACGAAGAGATCTACAACATTTTCGATACCGAGAAATTCCTGAATCGTCCGGTATTGTGCGCTATTTCCAACACCTCCGGTCTGGCAGGTATCGCACACTGGCTGAACACCTATTATAAGTTAAAGGGAGACAAGCAGGTACAGAAGACTTCCGAACTGGTAGCGGAGATCAAAAAGTGGGTAGACGAGGAGTACGCCGGTGGACGTGTCACCGTGCTTACGGATGAAGAGATTGTGGCCTGCGTCAACCGTATCTGCCTGGAGAAGAACCTGAAGATCGGTGAGTAAGAAAATATGGCGGCATTTTTTGCTACCCAGAAATGAGGATTATAGTGAGTAAGTATGATGTAAAGCAGGAAGTAACGGATAAGTTCTCCCTGCGGGGACGGGTATTTCACAAGCTGAGAGAAGACATCTTAAGCGGAAAATATCAGGAACATGAAGAATTGAAGGAAGTGGCTATCGGCGAGGAGATGGGAGTCAGCAGAACCCCCGTCAGAGAGGCGTTCCGTCAGCTGGAGCTGGAGGGACTGATTCAGATCATCCCCAACAAGGGAGCCTATGTCACCGGTATTACCCAGAAGGATGTGAAGGATATTTACATGATCCGTTCCCTGCTGGAAGGTCTGTGTGCTCGGTGGGCTACGGAACATATCACCAAGGAGCAGATGGAAGAGATGGAAGAGAATGTCTATCTGTCCAAGTTCCATGCCCAGAAGGGGCATCTGGAGCAGCTGGCGGAGTTAGATAATCGTTTCCATGATATTCTGTATGAGGCATGTGACAGCAAGATGCTGGAGCATCAGCTGAAGGACTTCCATCAGTATGTCCTGCGTGTCCGCAAGAAAACATTGGCCAGTGCCAACCGCGGCCCCAAATCCAATGAAGAGCATGAGCAGATCATGGAGGCCATCAAGGCAGGCAATGCCGATCTGGCAGAGCAGCTGGCACACCAGCACATGATCAACGCCTATGACAACATGGTGAAAAACGGTCTGAACGAGGCCTATGCACAGCAGGATAAGCCGCAGGAATAGGTTGCCTGTCTGTGAAACTTACTGTAGAATGTAATTATTCAGAGCCAATGGGCGAAGTAACCACATGAGCAAATAACATGCAGGCATGTTATTCGGTGAAGCCTTGCAGAAGCGATTTTGCCAATGTGGTTCTGGATAGCTATTGCAAAGTAAAAGAATAAATACCGGAAAGGAAATCATTATGGAAAAGATCAAAATGACAACCCCTCTCGTAGAGATGGACGGAGACGAAATGACCAGAATCCTCTGGCAGATGATCAAGGATGAACTGTTACTGCCTTACATCGATCTGAAGACAGAGTACTATGATCTTGGACTGGAGCATCGTAATGAGACCGATGATCAGGTAACCGTGGATTCTGCCAATGCCACATTGAAGTACGGCGTTGCTGTAAAATGTGCGACCATTACCCCCAACGCTGCCAGAATGACAGAGTATAATCTGAAGGAAATGTGGAAGAGTCCCAACGGAACCATCCGTGCGATCTTAGACGGTACTGTATTCCGTGCACCGATTCTGGTAAAGGGTATCGTTCCTTATGTCAAGAACTGGACCAAGCCCATTACCATTGCCCGTCATGCTTACGGCGATGTGTATAAAAATACTGAGATCAAGGTACCCGGCCCCGGTAAGGCAGAACTGGTATTTACTGCAGCAGACGGCACCGAGACCCGTGAACTGATCCATAATTTTGATGGAGCAGGTATCATTCAGGGTATCCACAATACGAATAAGTCTATCGAGAGCTTTGCAAGAGCATGCTTCAGCTATGCCGTAGATACGAAGCAGGATCTGTGGTTCTCCACCAAGGACACCATTTCCAAAAAATACGATCATACCTTCAAGGATATTTTCCAGGAGATCTATGATAACGAGTACAAGGCAAAATTCGAGGAACTGGGCATTACATATTTCTATACCCTGATCGATGATGCCGTAGCCCGTGTCATCCGTTCTGAGGGCGGATTCATCTGGGCCTGCAAGAACTATGATGGTGATGTAATGTCCGATATGGTAGCTACCGCTTACGGCGATCTGTCCATGATGACTTCCGTACTGGTATCTCCCAGCGGTGTCTATGAGTATGAGGCTGCTCACGGAACCGTACAGCGTCATTACTACAAGCACTTAAAGGGCGAAGAGACCTCCACCAACTCCATCGCTACCATCTACGCATGGACCGGAGCTCTCAGAAAGCGCGGTGAACTGGATCAGATCCCCGAGCTGTGCAACTTCGCAGACAAGCTGGAGCAGGCATGCATCAAGACCATCGAGGACGGCAAGATGACCAAGAGCCTGTCCCTGATCTCTACCTGTGAGCATCCCGTGATCCTCAACAGCCTTGACTTCATCAAGGCGATCAGAGAGACACTGGACAGCCTGCTGTAAAAATAAAATGGAAGAAATGGATGCTTCCCTGTAGGAATGGGGGCATCCGTTTTTGGTGTACACCCAAAGATCTTACCGGAGGATTACAGAAGTGAAGGATGAAAAAGAAGCTGTGTGTTCCGGAAGAACATTGACACCATTGCTACTTGGAGTGTTTTTCTGGTTCATCGGAGTGGGAGTTTTTTTAATATTGATTTCAAGCATTTCAAAGGAAGTGAAAGGCGCAGGCATTATCTTTTTCATATTATGTGGAATGGAAGGGAGCTATTTCCTCCTGTTTTGGCGCAACAAAAGAATTACTATGACGCGGAATGATATTACTTACCGTTCCATTTGGGGAAAAGAGAAAAAATACTCATGGGAAGACGTGAGATCGGTGCGTTATAAGTCGGCTGGAAGAGGGGCGTATAGAATTCTGATCCAGACAGACCGAAAGATATGTATCGAAACCGGAATGATGGAAAACAGTGAAGAGGCTGAAAAACTGATAAAGGGAAAAGGGTATTTAGGTCTCCATTAACCTTCGGTAATCAATCCGTAAAGAGATGAACATTAACGAGTGGGAAGCTTAGTCTTCCCATATTTTTTTACTCGAAATACAAAGGAGTAGTACCATGTTTACGAAAAAAGCAGAGATGATTTTAATGTCATCTCTGCTTTTTTCGTGGATTTTTCATTAATTATCTTGGAAGAATTTGGGGCATTTTGGCGAAGAATAGTTGCGGGGGATCGGGGATACAGGTACAATAGAAGGAAAGGAATCGGCAAACGATAAAAGCATGCGAAAGTGGAAGAAGGTGGATTTAATACGGAATAAAAAAAGGCTGTTTGATGAAATAAAATATTATTGTGAAGAAAATAAACTGGATCAGAGGATGTTTCTTCGGCAGGAGATTCTTCGGGAGGATATAGAGAATCAGACAACCTCATCCAAGTGACCGACAGGGAGGGAAAAGTTACTCTTATTGAACTATAATCTCCATACCGATGATGACCGGAAGGGTAATTCCGGCAACGGCAACGGGAACAACAAGGACAATTCCGGCAGCGGAAACAACGGAAACGGAAATTCCGGAAATAACGGCAAGGGAAACGGTAAGGGGAATGGCAACAATAAGAAGAACAGCAAGTCCGACGGCACGGATGATGCAGGCTACGGCAATGCAACCAATGCGGAGGAGAACAACAGCCAGAACCAGTG
>NZ_JAOQJO010000029.1:0-16016 GCF_025567015.1 Waltera acetigignens
TACTTCTTATATGCTTGTAAGTACATAATTTTTGCAGTCATGACACAAGAAAAGCTCCCTCACAGGAAGGAGCTTTGTCTACAGTCTGAGGTTCTCACATTTGTGAGAACCTATTTTTGTTTGTCATGATATATCCAAACTTACGTCCTCTAGCTGGCTCGGACACACCGTTCGGGCGCAGAGGGCTCACGAGGTCCAGTGGACCTCGGCTTTGAGCCGACCGAAGCGGAGCGGAGACCCCACGAGGTCCGGGGAACCTCGGCCTGGACCGACCGAAGCGGAGCGGAGACCTCAAATTCAACTTTCACTAGTTCAATCACGGGCTGAACGCCGCAAATTCTCTCCAATCCCCATAATCACAAACACCGTCGAAATATTCATCACCTGCTGGAAGCTGAACATATTGTTCACCGTATAGGCCAGCACACAGAACCCGCAGGCTCCCACCAGCATCGACTTTTTCCCGGCATGCAGGAAATTACGGATTACTGAGATCATCATTCCCGCATAACTGACCAGCCCCAGCACTCCTATATCCACCAGGATCGTCAGCCATTCATTATGTGCATTAGTGAGGCGGTTTCCATAGAAGAAATCATACACCATATTTTGCAGCTCCGGGCTGGCCTCATTCGACAGGAACGCATACATGCAATCCGGCCCTACGCCGAAAATCTTATGTAACAGATCTGCTTCCCAGAAGCAGCTGGCTCCCGCCGACCAGGTGGCTCCCCTGTTGCTGCCCCAGGCCGCGCTGAACATCAGCCAGTTGCTGCCCCCGTCACCTGCCGTCTCCGTCAGAAAGGACGTCAGTTTTCCGCCCAACAGCGTATTCGCCAGGATAAACGCTAATAATGCCACGCTCACAACCGGCAGTGCTACGCACAATATCCGATAGATGCCCCAAAAAAGGTTCCCACGGTAATGATTTCTGTTATTGCTGGTATGTACCAGCCACAGTACCACTACTGACACGATCGTCATAATCACACTCATTGCGGAAAACGTCAGGATATCCGTCACTTTTTCCATCGGCAGTTCCTGCGAAAGCACATTGCAGCTCCGCAGAATATATGTGATCAGACATGCCACCGATAACAATGTCATTTCCTGCCAGAAGCATTCCATTTTTCCGCCATCTTTCACAGACATGCCAAACAATACAAACAGCATTACGGCTAAAGTTACAACACCACTGCTGCTGCCCTGGGTTACCAGAGAAGCAAAACCAATCGTCACATACCCCATCAGCAACGCTCTCTTCCAAGTGATCTCCGATCCCATCCACCATAACAGATAAACTCCACCGAACAGCACCGTCACCAGATAACCGCAATACCAGTTAATATTTCCCACGGTAGAAATAAAGGAGGAATTGATGATCTCCTTATCTACAAGGCACAGCCCGAATTTATTCATATATCCGAGGAAAAAAACAATGGTCGACACCGGCAATGTCAGGATCACGATCCAGCCGTTTCTCTGCCACATCCGTGAGATCATAAAATATACAATGACCGCTCCCAGCTGGGTCCACATCCCCATCCGCCAGGATGCCGTCCCCCACAGTGCCTCCTCCCGATACCGGGTAAACACATAGGACATTACCACGGCAATCCCGTATAGAGCAGCAAATTTATCCGTGGTGTTCAAAGCCTGCCAGATTCTTTTCGGAATAGTCCGAAATTCCGGAAGCTCCTGTTTCTGCTTTGCCACAATGAGGCGAAGGATCAGCCACAACACAAATACCGGAAGCAGACATTTCCCCACATAAGTCATAGTCTTAATAAAAAAATTCTCCTTGTCTGTTCCGATCTGGGCATAGCCCCTGTTGTACAACGGCAGTACAGCCAATATCACAAACAGATACACGCTGATCACGATATCACACAGGAACCGGCTGAAATTGCATAGCGTTTCTGCCACCGATTCCACAGAATTTTTCCCTTTTGTTTTTTTTGCCATAGGTCCGTCTCTCCTAAGCTTCCTTTGTCTAATACTTTTATGATAGCTTTCGACACTTCTTTCGTCAATCTTTTCTCATTCCTGTTGTTCCTGCTCCCTCTGGCGGTCATACATGCGGGCCAGGCTGTGATAAGTCTCATAGATGAGCACAAATCCCAATGGCCCCTTGATAATCCCCCAGACGCCAAACAGCCGGATTCCGGCATACAACGACACCAGCACTGCTATGGGGGATACCCCTATTTTTCTGCCGATGAGACGAGGCTCCATGACCTCCCGCAGAAAAATGCAGACCACATACAATACACCACAGACCAGTGCCCGGCCCCAGTTGCCATCCAGGATCTGAAACATGCCCAGCGGAACCAGTACCACTCCCGTTCCGATAAAAGGCAGCGCATCTAAAATCCCCGCCAGGATCCCCCACAAAATACCATGTTTTATTCCGGCGATTCCCAATGTTGCCGCGGCTGTCATGGCAATCGTGGTCATAATGATCCCCTGGGCCTTTACAAAAGTGGCAATATAACGGACGATCCCGCAGATCACCTCCAGAAGTACATGACAGGCCTCCTGATCCAGCAGACGGTTCATAATACCGTCATAGTCTTTCGCCAGCAGCACCGAAGCGATCAAAAACGTCACCAGAAATCCTCCCAGCTCCGCGAACCACTGCACATACTGCATAGACTGGGAAAGCATTCCCGGCAGAATATTTTCTTCCAGTGAATCCAGCCCCTCCTGTAGTCTGCCACTGACCGTATTTTCCAGATACGCAGTCTCCACACCAATAATCTCTCCCACGCTGCGACACAGCCCCCGGACGGCTTCCAGCCACTCCTGCTCCCGCAGTTCCAGATTGCCGATCCATACCGGCAGGCTGCCTAGCATCCAGGACACCAGAATCCAGAGTAACCCCACCAGCAACACTGTTGCCACGATGAGAAGCACTATGGCACTGAGGGGTCTGGGAAAATGTAGACGCTGATTCATCCGCTTCATCATTGGCCCAAAAATTGTGACAAACAGCATGGCCAACAGTACCGGTGCCGACAGAGGTGTCAGATATTGCAGAAAAAAATAGACTGCTCCCGTTACCAGAAGCAGTACTATCATCTTTTTTCCTATTATTTTTTTGCCAAATTCTCCCCAATCCATGCCGCACACTTCCTTTTTGGGATTAGTGTGTGCCGGACAGGCTTTTTTATCCTTCGAAAATATCCTCCGAAGGAATTTTTGTAAATTTTTCAAATGCAGGATTCTGCGGTTTCACCCGGAATGACATCTTTTTGCCGTTGCCGGGATGGGTAAAATCCAGAGAATATGCGCAAAGTGCCACGCCGCGATATGCCGGACTCCCTGCCGTTCCGGCGACTGTAGTGTTCCCGTATTTGGTATCTCCCAACAACGGCCATCCCGCATGGGCAAACTGCACACGGATCTGGTGGAACCGTCCGGTCTCAATGCAGACATCTGCCAGTGCCAGCGGCATAGGCTGATTAATTTTCTCCAAAATGCTATAATGCAGTTTTGCGATCTTTGCGTCCGGAAAATTCATCTCTCTGCCGGTGACTGCCACTGCCACGCTGCCCTCTTTCCGTAGATAATCCACAAGCTCCCCTTCCGAAGCATCAGGATATCCACAGAGTACCGCATAATACTGTTTATTCAATGTGCCCGCCGACAATTGTTTCGTCAGAACTGCTGCCGACTTTTTCTCTTTGGCGAATACCAGCACACCCTCCACCGGCTGATCCAGTCTGTGGACTATGCCCAGATATGGCTCTCCTTTTCCCGGTCCCAGCCTCCCTGTGTCGGGAAGCTTTGCAAGATGGGATTTCAACTCGCTGACCACATCCGGTTGTCCGATCCCGGCGGACTGTACCGCCAGTCCTGCCGGTTTGCGGATGACCATGATGATCTTGTCTTCGTATAATATTTCTGTTCTCATATAAACTGTCCTTATTGTCGTGATCCGTTATCCCTTCCGCAGCCCCTTGGGATAATGGTTCTTCATGATGCCTCCGGCCAGTTTTCCCCAGCCCAGGCTGATGCCGTCCACGCAGATCAGATACCAGCCCTTCTCGCCTTCCGCGGAAAAAGTCTGTCCCTTCAGATAAGCAGCCGCTTCCTCCACGGACAGATTCCATACATGCTTCACATCCTTCGGGCACAGCGCCAGTGCCAGCGCATGAGCCGGTTCGAAACGATTCTTTTTCAAGGTTCCCAGGTGCAGTCCCGGACGCAGCACTTTCAGCCCCTTGACCCCTGGCATTCTCTCCGGCATACGGTACAGATTATCACCGAACGCCAGAAATCCTTCTCCCGCCGTACACAATCCCGCTTCCCACATCAGCTTCTCCGAAAAAGTCTCTTTTGCAAAAGCAAAATATTCCGCCCAGTCCTTCGCAAGGTTCTTTGCGGGGATTCCTTTTTCTGTTCCCGTTGCGCACACCGGCTGATACCCCTCCGGAAGCTTTCCCTTCTTCTGCAATACCGCGGCGTAATGACCTTCTCCCTTCAGCTTATGAGGCCACAGGCGCAAGGTACCTTCGATTCCCGGCGCGGGATTCTCCACGCAACCCGGAATGCCGTCACAGCCCTCCGGGATCCCCAGTGCTTTTTTATCAATGGGAACGATCTCGAATTCCTCATGCTTTGCCAGAAAACGGCTGATGCTGCCTTCATTCTCCGCAGGTGCAAACGTACAGGTAGAATACACCAGTCGGCCGCCGGGTACCAGCATCCGCGCAGCGCATTCCAGAATGCCGTCCTGCCTGTCCGCACAGAGCTGTACATTTTCCGGGCTCCACTCTTCACAGGCTGCCTCATTTTTGCGGAACATTCCTTCTCCGGAACAGGGGGCATCCACCAGAATCCGGTCAAAGTATTCTTCAAAAATATCTGCCAGATGCTCCAGTGTCTCGTTCAGCACGCAGGCATTGCGGATTCCCATACGCTCCACATTCTCCGACAGAATCTTCGCCCTGGCGGGATGGATCTCGTTCGTCACGAGCAATCCTTCTCCCTCCATAGCCGATGCAATCTGGGTGCTTTTTCCGCCGGGTGCCGCACACAGATCCAGAATCCGCTCTCCGGGCTGTGGTGACAGTAGTGTCACCGGTGCCATGGCACTGGGCTCCTGGATATAATACAGGCCCGCTTCATGCCAGGGATGCTTTCCGGGCTGGTCCTCTTTTGTGTAGTAATAGCCGTTGTCCGCCCAGGGAACCGGATGCAAACGAAAGGTCTGCTGTATTTTTTCTTCTATGACAGTACTGTCATCTGTCCGTCCGGACTCCGTCCGCAGTTTTAGGGGATTCAGACGCAGTGCCTGATATTTTTCATGGTCAAAACTTACCAGGAACTCCTCGTATTCCGATCCCAAAAGTCCCTGCATTCTCTCTAAAAACACCTGTGGAAGCATGGATTTCCTCCATTTCTATAATCTGTTCCCATTAACTGTATCACAGCTCCTATTCGGGGGCAATCATTTCTTGCCAACCGTAACCCGGGCAACTATAATATTTCCTGTAAGTGTTTGTATTGTTGTAGTTCTGAAAGAGTAACCCATTGTTTATATTTTTATTATTTTCATTAAGAAAAGAGGTTCCTATGTCTATCTTCAAAAAAACACTGAGCTGTGCCGTTCTGGCGGCTCTGAGTACCTGTGCACTGGCCGGCTGTGGCAAACAGGATGCAGCCAATGAAACCGCAGCGACCTCCTCTGAGGCACCTTCCGCTGCCATCACCGAGACCATCTCCGAAAGCACAACCGCTCCCGAACAGACATCCGTCCCCGAAACAGTCGAAGCCCAGCCTGCGGAAACTGAACCCCCATCTTCCGAAGCACTCTCCGTGGATGCCTCCACGCCCTATGGGCAGCATGGCGCTCTCCATGTAGAAAACGGTAAGCTGACAGACGAAAACGGCAACACTGTCCAGCTCTACGGTATGTCCACCCACGGTATTGCCTGGTTCCCTCAGTATATCAATTATGATTCCTTCCGTACCCTGCGGGACGACTGGAATACTAACTGTATCCGCCTCGCCATGTATACAGCGGAATACGGCGGTTATTGTGCCGGCGGTGATAAAGAACAGCTGAAACAGCTGGTAAAAGATGGCGTATCCTACGCTACGGAGCTGGGAATGTATGTGATCGTGGACTGGCATATTTTAAGTGACTGTGATCCGAACCAGAACAAAGATGAGGCAATCGCCTTTTTCCGGGAAATGGCGGAAGTTTTTGCCGACAACGACAATGTGCTCTATGAGATCTGCAATGAACCCAACGGCGGTACTTCCTGGGACAGCATCAAGTCTTACGCAGAAGAAGTCATCCCGGTGATCCGGGTGCAGAAGCCGGATGCCGTAATTCTCGTGGGAACACCAACCTGGAGTCAGGAGATCGACAAGGCTGCCGCTTCTCCGCTGGATGACAGCAATGTAATGTATACGCTGCATTTCTACGCAGGCACCCATAAAGACGACCTGCGGAACCGCTTAGAGACCTGTGTTCAGAACGGGCTTCCGGTATTTGTCAGCGAATTTGGCATGTGCGATGCCTCCGGCAATGGTGCCAACGATTTTGATTCCACGACCAAGTGGCTGGATCTGCTGAACAAATATCAGATCAGCTTCTGCTGCTGGAATCTCGCCAACAAAGACGAAAGCAGCAGCGTCTTCAAGGCTTCCAGCACGGCACTTTCCGACTGGACCGACGATGATTTCAATGAATCCGGACGCTGGATCCGTGACTACTTCCGCGGAATGCCACAGAAATAGCCACATATCATTTCTTTACAATAATTCTTCGTCATAAACCGCTCTGCCGCCACCAATGAATTTCGGTCTGGTGCGGGCGCATACCACATGGGCGTCTCCGATCTGTCCGGACCGGAGGCGCACCGGTACTGCCACATCTCTCAGATGCATTCCGATCAGCGTATCCCCGATATCCATTCCTGCTGCCGCCTGAATATGTTCCACAGCCACCGGATGCTCGAAGGCTTTATACGCCGCCGTCGCAAAAGATCCGCCTGCCTTAGGCTGAGGTACCACATTTACCATGGGATAACCATATTTTACCGCAGCCTCTTTTTCCAGAATCAGTGCGCGGTTCAGATGCTCACAACACTGCGCAGCCAGATATACCCCGGCTTCCTGCGTGGCCTGGTAAATACCGCCGAAGACCATCTCCGCCAGCTCCGGGCTGGAATAGGTACCGATAGTAGCACCTCCCACCTCACTGGTAGAACAGCCTACCACAAACAGCTCTCCCTGCTCCAGCCTCGCCTTTTCCAAGATCTCCTTGGCCGCCAGATAAGCCTCTTCTGCAATGATTGTCATATCTTCTGTCATGACGAATACCTCCCAGATTATTTTTTAGTTATTGCCATCTTTTCTGCCTTTCCCGGCAGACAGACTGCTTTCTATAGTTACAGCAGACAGTTTTCCAATACCAATATCATTAAAAAAACGATATTTGCTATGGTAAACCATCCAAAATACTTCTTTTTCTCTCCCGGAATCTGTCTGGCCACCTGTTTATAAGAGATCAGACTGGCCATGGATGCGATCAGCGTCCCCAACCCTCCCAGATTCGTACCGATGATCAATGCCGTTATATTTTCCGTAAATCCGGATAACAGCAGGGCCGCCGGAACATTACTGATCACCTGACTGGCAATCACGGCTGTCATCACTTCTCTACCTCCGATGATCTTCTGCAGGAAATCACAGAAAGCAGGCATTCTTCCCATATTTCCTATAAAAATAAAGAAGCCCACAAACGTCAGCAAAAGCGAATAATCCACTTTTATAAGAGTACCACGATCTAAAAGGAGAACCGCCAATGCCACAGTTCCCAATGTCACCGGATAAGGAATCATATGAGCCACAGTCAGCAGACACAACACAAATAACAGCAAATATGCCGGAAGTAAATATTTCTTTTGTTCCAGCTTCTCATCTTCTGTCAGCAAAACTTCTGCTCCCCGGACTTCGATTCCGCTTCGTTTTGCCACAATTACCACACAGATCATCAGTAAAAGCAGTGACACCAGAGAATAAGGCAGCATCAAAAGTATAAATGTTCCAGCGGACATCTGTGTTTTCCCATATAAATACAGATTCTGCGGATTTCCGATCGGCGTCAGCATACTTCCCAGATTGGCAGCTATCGTCTGCAGAACGATCACAGGTACTGCCAGTTTTTTCACAGCTTCTTCGCCTGTCAGCTGCAGCACAATGAAGGTAAACGGTACAAACGTTATCAATGACACATCATTGGTGATGATCATACTGAAAAAGAAACACAAAAGTACCAATACCTCTGCCAACTGTATGGTATTCTGTGTATGCCGCAACAGCGTTTTTGCAATATTACGGAAAACACCCAGTTTCTGCAAGCCTGCCATCACCGTCATCAGGCAGAAAAGGATCGAAAGTGTGCGGAAATCAATATATCCTACATATTCTCTGTCCGGCGGAATCATCACCGCGGACACTATTGCCAGCAGGATCGCTACGGTCAGAACCGTCTCTCTTTTTAGGAATTCACTCAGTTTTCTCTTTACTTCCATACTCATTTGTTCCTTTGCCCCACAACCTCACAAAATAATTTCAGGGGAATATAGTAAAATTAAGAATATTTTCTACGGAGCATGTTATGTCTATTCTGCCCCCTCTGCTCTTCGGCATCTCAGCCAGTCTGGATGCCCTTCTGGTAGGTATGGCTCTGGGCCTCCAGAAAATCCCTCTGCCTGCCAGACATAATCTGCTGATCAGCACAGTCACCCTGATCGGGACTGTGATCTCTATAGGTCTTGGCAACCTGTTGTTACCCTTGTTTCCCATCGGCATCGGTACCCGGATCGGAAGCAGTGTACTGATCCTTTTCGGTCTTTACTACGTGGGAAAATGGCTGCTTTCCAGATGGCGCTGCAATTTTTCCCCGGATAATAATCTGTGCCAGAAAAAGAAAAAATTTGCCGGGCACCGGGAATTATCCCTGTCGCAGATACTGGCGCTGGGCTGTGCCCTTTCCATGAACAATATCGGCATCGGTTTCTCTGCCAGTATTACGGGACTTCCTTTCCTTCCGGCATCGGTGTCCACCTTTTTCTGCTCCTTCGGATTTCTGGCTTTCGGAAGCCGTCTGGGCAGGTCTGCTTTCCTGCAGCAGATCGGGGAATATACGGATCCCGTCTCAGGTTTATTGTTGATCCTGCTGGGGTTGTGTCAATTATACCACTGATCCGTATAGTTCCGAAAAACCTGGGGAATCTATCTGAATAATAATACCATATACCTGTTTGGCAGTCTATGCAAGTGATCAGAAAGGATTTCCCACTATGGTACAACGCTCCTTATCCACAAATCTATCCAAAAATACAGCACTTTTCCACGCTCTGCTGCCACTGGATGACAGTTTTGACCTGATCACCCGTGACCTGAAGCTGGGAAATACGCCGGCTTACTGGATCGGTGTCAATGGTTTTTGTAAGACGGAGATCCTTCAACAAATTTTTTCCGACTTGCAGGACCCCCTCTATACACTGGATTCCGAAATCCGGGATCTTCCTCGCTATGTGCAGAGCAAACTGGGGTATGCCCAGGTGTCACTGACTTCCTCTATAGATACGATTCTGCAAAATATTCTCAGTGGCCCCTCTGTCCTTCTGGTAGAAGGGTTTGCACAGGCCGTGATCATCGATGTCCGTACCTATCCTGTCCGCAGCATTTCCGAACCTGACACCGAACGGATCACCCGGGGTGCCCGGGACGGTTTTGTGGAGACGCTGTTGTTCAATACCAATCTGATCCGCCGGAGGGTGCGTTCTCCGAAACTGACATTCTCTATCTGTTCTCTGGGTGCAGAAAGCCGCACGGATGTAGCTATCGCCTATCTGGCGGATCAGGTCAATGAGGAATTATTAGATACCTTAAAGAAAAAGCTTTCCCAATTACAGATCACTTCCCTGACCATGGGCAGCAAAAGTCTGGAAGAACTCCTGATCAAAAAACGCTGGTGGAATCCTCTGCCCAGTATCCAGCTGACGGAACGGCCCGATGTGGCCTGCAGCTATCTGTGCGAAGGGCATATTCTGCTCATCGTGGACAACTCCCCTGCCGTTCTGCTGCTTCCCGGTACGATCTTCCAGTTTACCCAGAGTCCGGAGGACTATTACAACAATCCTCTGACCGGAACTTATTTCCGCATGATACGCTTCCTGTGCATTCCGGTCAGTCTCCTACTCCTTCCGGTATTTTTACTTCTCTCCGCCTACTATCCCGAGATTACTGCCTCGCTGCAGCTTACCCCCGTCAGTGACCTGTCCCCTTTCCGGCTCTTCTTCTATGTGCTGGCGGTAGAGTTCCTGCTGGATCTTTTCAAGTATTCAGCGGCACTCAGCTCCAGCCGCGTCTCCGGTGCTCTGTCCATTGTCGGCGGACTATTAATCGGTGACATTGCTGTCAGTCTTAACTGGGCCTCCACGGAAGTCCTCTTCTATGCTGCCGTCACCATGCTGGCGAATCTGTCCCTCTCCAGTATCGAATTTGCTGATGCTCTGCGGATCTACCGTATTCTTTTGGTCGTCACAACAGGGCTCTGGGGATTGCCGGGATTCCTTATCGGTCTGACACTGGTGACAGTCTCTATTTTGACTACCCCGACCTTCGCGGGCTTCAGCTACTTCTGGCCCCTCTTTCCTTTTAACGGCCCGGCTCTCCGAAGCCTCCTGTTCCGCCGCCCCACCTACAAAGCCCAGCCCAGTAAAGTCTGGTCCCGCGGACATGTGCACCACACAAAATAAACGTTATAGCGTTATTTCCCATTCTGTGGTACAATACCATTAACCCATGAAAAAAATAACAGATGGGAGTATTTATGAAAAAAACAACTATTTTAACCTTGATAACCGTATGTATTTTATCTTTTGCTTCCTGTGGCAAGCAGGAAACCACATCCGGCAATGAATCCATCACTGCTACTGTTGAATCCGAACAGGCAGAAACCACAGTGCCGGAGGAAACAGAAACAGAAGAATCAAAAACGGTGTCACTCCCCTGGATTCCACTCTCAAGTTTAGAAACACATCCGGAGTTAAGAGCAGCCTTTGAGGAATATGTAGAAGTAACAGGAACCACAGGCAACAAAGAGGGTAACTTATACACGAATCCATTAACAACACGGCCAGACCAGAATATCACGTTACTTTTAGCAATAAAAAATCAATATTTTCGAGGCTATATGATGGTAGTGTCATCTGTTTTAGAGCTTGGTGAAATGGCAATAGAATATTATGCAGATATAGATGCAGATTATGCGAATGCTCCCTATGCAACGATCAATGCCTACTTTGAATTGCTTCCAGACCAAGAAGAAAGACAGTTTGATGGAGATGTCCCCCTTTCAAGAGCACAGGCAATGACGTTAATAATGAGAGCAATGACTCAGGTAAATGAAGCACAGGCACCAGAAACAGACAGTGACTTCACAGCAAAAGTAGGAGAAACACAATATACCAATTTTGCCGCACCAATGGATGAATATGCCTATGTGAATACTTCGACTGGTTTAAATGAAGAGACTTTTACGTCAGCAATGTCAAGAGGAGAGTACATTTATCTGTTAGCAAACTATTATAGCCAAGACTACCAGGCATATATGGATAACAATGGTTTTAAGAATAACACCTATCTTGAAGATGTAGCAATATCAACAGTATCCGATGCAGGAGACATCAGCTTTACAGAAGCAATCTCTGATCCGGGTAAGGGAGTTCCATCTGATATGTATAAAGCATTTGAAATAGCTACTAATATGGAGTTAATTTCAGAATCAGACTTAGAAGATTGGGATGCAGCAATTACAAAAGGTGAAGCGGTCAGATTATTTACGACAATGTCATTCATGTATTATCATGTAGCAGGTGATGGTAGTTTAATGGATGAAATTGCCGAGAACATCATTTATCCTGATGTAAATCCGGAGGATGTAGATCCCAAGGCAACCAACATAGATGGAGACATCGCCTTTGCCCTTGGAAAACAAGAATTTAATGAAGTGACAGAAGAATATGGTGGTTATGAACCGTGGACGGGATATGCACAATCTCAAGGAGCAGATGGAACTATAGGTTGGTGCTGGGTTTACGACACTGGCAAAGGAGCAGGTTCCGAAGAAAGCTATGCCGTTTACATGAAAGAAGGCTCCCCACGATATGGAGAAGTTTTCCACGTAGGAGATTACTTACCTGATGGTTCCCTATTCACAGGAGCCAACCATCAGGAATATCGTATCGCTGAAAACAGGATATTATTAAGAATGTATGAAAATGGTGAATTGGGTGGAACAATAGTAACAGAAGATGAAAATGGCATGTTACATATCATAGTAGAATAGAAAATAGAATGGGAAAGTCACCAGTGGCTTTCCCATTCATCATTTTAGAAAAATACAAACCCCGATATATTATGTCACCCACTGTACGATCAGACACAGGTATTGCGAAACACAGAATTTATTAGAAAGAAGTGCTGACCGGAGCGGAGCGTAGACATCGAACTTTCGAGCCCTGGCAGGGCTCAAAAAAAAGAACGATACCGATTTGGTATCGTTCTTTTTTTCATGAGAGCGCGAGACGGGGATCGAACCCGCGACCCCCTCCTTGGCAAGGAGGTGCTCCACCGCTGAGCCACTCGCGCATAATGTACAGGTCAAAACCTGTATCTTGAAGGTATGAAATTAATTGTGTTGACATTCATCCGCAATCTGATGAATGTCTGCTGTGTGTCTCACAGCAAAGACTATATTACATGATGAATGCCAAACTGTCAAGAAAATTTTTGAAATTTTACGAAAAATTCCACCACATCCTATTTATCCGTAGTAAGATGGCTGTATTCTCCCTTTCGATTATAGGAATCTGTCAGGTAGCTTTCATCCGTAAGAATGCATTCGATCTCCTGATCGTCCTCTTTGTACTGGCTTCTCTTCCGCAGATCCTCTTTAGTATGCTGTTGCTTTGTCTGCAGGAAATCTCCGCTATGGGATCCCAGGAATCGTCCCGGCAGTCGGTCCATCAGTTTTCTGGCTACCTTCTGTACCTGATAACGCACTTTCTGCAACGGTGTTGTCGGCACAGCCTCTCGTGTCTCTATCGGCTGGAAATAGGTATGCGTCGCCGCCGTCTCCACCGCCGCCCTGTTCAACGTAGTCTTCACGCCCACAGAATTTCCCGTAACAAGCGTCTCCTGACCCGCGATATGATTACCGCTGCCATCCTTCTGCGAACTTATCGCATCATTGGATTCTTTGCTGTCTCCCCAGATCTTCTGTAAGAGCTGTTTTCCACTATTCCCAATATTCTGTACCCAGGACAACAGGTTTCCCTTAGAATTCTCCTGCAAGGCTTCTGTAGCCGTCTGCGCGGCTCCGGACTTAGCCCCCATACTGCCCGTATCCGTATTTGCCCCATGTTCATGAAGACATGATGTTACCTGATGAGAATATGTGTCATGTCCGCTTCCGACCCCACCGACCTGCATAAGCGCCTCCGTTCCTGTTTTCCGGTTGATCTGTTCTACTATGTATATCGGAAGTATTCCTCCTTTTAAACAGTCGCTTTTTTCCCGCCGGTACTTATTTTCTTAAAATACACCACCAGCACTGTCACATTAAGGATCGTAAATATTGAAAACAGCGTTATTCCAAAGATTTCTCCCTGCCTCGCCATTTTCAGGGAAGAATACCACTCCGGATCCCCCATGGCTGTGTCTCCCACCTGAGCATTTACAGAGTTTGCATTGCGATAGATCATAATCACATCACCGATCTCATATCCATCACCCACAATTTTGTAATATTCTTCGCCATCCGTTCCTGTCATATAGGAACTTTCTCCACTGTCCCCTGTCTGTATCGTATAACTGTCAATGATCGTGACCTCTTTTTCCTCTATCACTTCGTTTGCTTTCGCATACAGGTTCTGCCACAAGCCAAATAAATTAACTACCAGTAATTGAAATAACACAATGACTGCCACTATTCTCTTCACAATGTCCCCCCCTTTTTTATTATAACAATCGTAACATAATTTACGCTAGAAAAAAATAGAGAATATATGCGAAGACTATTGCTCATTATTGAATTGCGCAAATACAACCTTACAGGTAACTGTACCGGCTCGTTATGAATTACCTTATATTGTAAATGGAATTGATATCCGTTCCGGAGATACGGACGGTGATGAAATAAATGACGTTCACCAAAATACCTGGTATGCGGGTCAGACATGGACGGCCAGTAATGGCGTAACAATTCGTATTGCCGATGGTTTTAAAATTGTTCCGGGGCAGGGAAATATTTATTCCATTTTCTATGATAGAACAGAAAATTGTGAACCGGGAAGTGACTGGGATAAAGCATGTAATGAATATATGGGCGTGTCTAGTACAAACGAAGTAAGTGCTTCTGATTTACCTGCTGTAGCAACTGTGTCATCGAAGCAAACAACATTTGATGATTCTAATTCATCCTTTGTAGCATATAAACAAGCATTTGACCCATTATGGGCATATCAAAATACGGGGAGTGCCAGTGCATTATCATGTCTACAACCTTACGACAGAAATCAGGACGGTGTCGTTGATGGTATTGGTTTATTAGATACATCCGGAGTTGCTGCCTATATGTGGACAATGGACTATGATGCTGCAAATGGTTATTGGAAATTAACATTGAAGGGTAATTCTACAGAACTTATATGGAACTCAATTCTTAATAGCCTTAGAATGATTACTCCTGATGCAGATGCTGTATATAATGAAATCTATTATTCATATTATAATGGTGATGATTCCTTAGTAGTAAATTATAATAACTGGGTTGATGTAGGAAGTACTCAAGTAAAAGCAACTGATAACGGACACATTTTAATCAAATAGATATAAAATATAAATTGAGACTCCCTAAAAACTTAGACTTTTACGAGACGACTTCGGTCGTCTCGTTCTTCTTTTCCCCTATGAGAGTATGCGTTCATCTGGTAATCCCCTCTCTAAACCATCCATTACATTCCCGAAAAAACTTTGGTATCATCTGGTATCCAACCCGATAATACAAAAACAGCGAGAAGCCATAATAAATCAAGGCTTCCCGCTAAAAAAAGAGAGCGGGTGATGGGAATCGAACCCACGTATCCAGCTTGGAAGGCTGGTGTTCTACCATTGAACTACACCCGCATGTTTATATATGAAGCAGGGCGGCCATTTTAAGAAATGGTGTCCTGCGAAAATGCCCAGAACCGGAATCGAACCAGTGACACGAGGATTTTCAGTCCTCTGCTCTACCAACTGAGCTATCTGGGCCCGCGACTTAATCCTACTTGCAATCTTGTTTCATGACTGCTCTGCGTCACAACAATCGTAGTCTACACAAATTTCGTCCAAATGTCAAGTACCTTATCAAAAAAATTTTAAATTTTTGCAATTATTCCTCTATCTCCTACAAATGATACGGTTAAAACTCCTCTTTTTCCCCGTACCATTGCAGTAAAAGCTCCACCACCCGGTTGTAGCTGATCATGCCATCCGAAACACCATTCAATTTCAGTGAAGCATTGGTCAGGGTATCTGAAACACTGTCCACCGTCTCCGTATTCACCACAGCTTTTCCGTTGATTCTCTCCCATTGCTCTTCTGTGACAAAGATATTGTCCTCCTGCACCTGCTGTAATACCTGTAACGGATGTACCGCCTCTCTGGCCGCCGCATAGCTGTCCGGATCCGCCAGTCTCGTCTTATACAGATCGTTTGCCACATAATTCAGCACACTTAAGTAACCCGCATATTGAAAAGTACTGTCATCCGACTCTACGCAGGCCAGAAATGCAATAAAATTCGCCTCATCCTCATAGATATACCCCCGGATGTGAGCCAGTTCATGGCTAATTAAAGGGAAGGTGAATTGGAAAATTAAATTCCAGTCCATTCACCCAAAAACTGGAACTTAGTATTGCAAAATATATCCTAGAAGTTAG
>NZ_JAOQJO010000003.1:0-24151 GCF_025567015.1 Waltera acetigignens
ACCCCTTGAAGACTACGAGGTAGATAGGAATGAGGTGTAAGCACAGCAATGTGTTCAGCTGACATTTACTAATCGGTCGAGGGCTTGACCAAAGGTTTTGGATAGGAAAGCAGGATGTAAGTTAAGGTATAAGAGATAGAGTTTCAGTGTTCGGTTTTGAAGGAATAAATAAAATTTCTTCACATTTAGCTTTGTAGCTTTTTTCTGAGAATGCGTAGCATTCTCTTAAATAGCTTGCGAAGCAAGATATTTTCCTCGATAGCTCAATGGTAGAGCACTCGGCTGTTAACCGAGTTGTTGTAGGTTCGAGCCCTACTCGGGGAGTTTTTTTATCAGATACATTAGATACGCCAAGCGGCGATAACACGCGGCTCCATGGTCAAGCGGTTAAGACATCGCCCTTTCACGGCGGTAACACGGGTTCGATTCCCGTTGGAGTCATTTAATTAAATATGGCGCAGTAGCCAAGTGGTAAGGCAATGGTCTGCAACACCAGTATCCACCGGTTCAAATCCGGTCTGCGCCTCGCTGAAGGGCCTCGGAAACTTATTGTTTCTGGGGTTTTTTCTTGTCCAGAAACAACTCTGTGTAACAAACCTATATATCGCTGAAACCCGCATAAAATCGAGGGTTACAGGGATTTTCCTATGCTTCAAAATAGCTATTCTAATACCACTCTATCAATAAAATATCATTCAAAGTCCTTTTCATTGTAATATTTTGCTTTATTCAGTTTTTCTTAGAAAGCTCCGTTAGAAACCGTTTCAAAACGAATAAAATCACCTCATAAGGTGGTAAAATGGTGGAAGGGCAATGGTCTAATCAGGTGGTATTAAAAAAATAATCCCAAGACCAAATTCCTTTCAATTTTTTCGTGATAAATAAGTTCCTAAAGAGAAGCTACAAGATCATATTTATTGTCTTCATCTGGATGCAGATAAGTTTTTATGATGACCTTGTAATCATCGCCCATGATAGCAGCTACTGTTTTGATATCTCTCAGATTTTTTGTTTTCTCAAGCAGTTTTGTTGCAAAGGTATGTCTGAGGGAATGAGTACCGTAGTGCTGCATATTGCAGACTTTTAATATACGATCAAAAGTATCCTGCATATGTCGGGCGGTCGGCAGATTTCCTGTATCCGTAGTTAAGATAAAATCACTACGTACTAGGTTCATTTCTGTATAAGTCGTATCCATGATCTTAAGGCAATGAAGTGCCTCTGGATTTAATGGAATATTTCTTACACTTCGAGGATATTTTGGTGGCGTTACGATATGTACATATTTTCTGTTTATTTTAGGATCCCGATTCTTTACACGGCTTATCGTTTCGGAGATATGGAGATAGGGATGATTGTTTTTATCTACCATGATTCCATTTTTGGAGATCGTTATCAGCTCTCCCTCTCGTACTCCGGTATTTAGTGCAAATACAAGTGCAGGCCCAAAGCGATAATTTAGTTTCCCAGCAGAGTTCCTTGATAAGGCTATTTTCTTGAATAGATCAAGATATTCCGTAGGTAAAATTTCAATCTTTTTGGTCTTAACAGCAACAGAATCTTCACTGGGTAACTCTACGGTTTTCATCGGGTTATAGTCTTTTGGAAAATCACCGTCATCCAATCCGTAAGTTATTAGTGCCGAAAAAAATTCATAGCATTTTTTTATGGTTGAATAGCTGTACCTATCCTGCAGATCATCAATGAAATCCTGAATATCTTTACCGGTAAGGTTACACATCAGTATTTTTACAATAGGATTATCATGTATTTGATTTTCATAGGTATCTTCAATTCTGTCGTAAGTTGCCTGTTTAATGGTTCCACGTTTTACCTGCTTACTTTTGTAGTTAAGGAATTTAACTGCATATTCTTCAAGAGGCAGCAAATGATTGACAAGATTTCCTGAAAATACCAGGAATTTGTACTCATCCATTTTGGCTTGCGCTTCAGCTCTCGTTTTGCCGCTAAATTCTTTTGGCGGGAATCCTTTTCTCTTATACCGTGCTATCCACCTACCTTTCTTGTTTTGAAATATTGTACCGTCACCTTTAGTACGCCTGGTTACACAGGCTGTTTCATTCGACATTCAAGTTCGCTCCTTTCGAGTGAAAAGAACTTTCCTTAAAATACCAAATGAACAGTAAATGTAGTTGCATTATATTACATGAAAAGTTCTTTGACAACGCATCTTTGTCTAGAAAAACAACTCTTTACCCACATTTTTGTTTAGAAAGTCTTGAATTGCTGTTTTGGAAGTAAAGTAATCTCGTCCGATTTTGGTAACGGGGAGTAGTTTGCTCTGCAGCAATTCACGTGTTTTGGTTTTGCCAATTCCTAACATATTTCCAATTTCTTCTACGGAATATTTCCGAAAATCATCGTAGTTAGATAAATTTGTATTTGTTTTTCTCATAGAGTTCCTCGTTCTAAAAATTTTGCGTGTGAATAATACACATATCTCCCGTCACCGCTTCCTGCGCCCTTTTAGGCCGCGTAGTATGGTTGTACTGTGTGCATTTAGTCTATCCGCAGTGATAGGACGGATAGCACCCGTATGCATGACGGTATATGCTATGAACTTGTCATGGAGCAATGACCCATAATACAGATCACTTGTAGAGTAAATACAGCAGATGATGAAAAATCCCTGAAAAATTTTTTGAATTTTGTCAATGGGCTAATAACATACAAACAATGTTATCAGAAGAAAGTTGGAATGCTTTGATTATTATAGCGAGTGTTAAAAGCCGGTTGACAGAGTAATCACAGATATGCTATTCTCAGCTTGTAATTGATTTTTGTGCATTCCCATTAGGGATAGAAGCACACGTTGTTTAAGTTTGTACGTAAGTGTCGAAAATTGCCATAAGTAAAAGTGGCATATTTTTGGCACTTTTTTTGTTTCCGGAAAGTGGAAATGAAAAATAAGTTTATATGTGGGCAATACCACACGCAGTTTAGGAATGGAACCATTGTGCAGCCATTCTTTTTTGTTGCCAGAAATTGCCCACACAAGGGCTTAATCCGCAAAGCGGCTGGATAAATAACCTCGAATGAGGAGAAGAAAGGAAGGAAAACAAATGAATGGAGCAAGAGTGTTTGAAGACGCTTACAGTGGTGTCTTCAGGGAACAGGAGGATTTCTTTTCATGCCTACATGAAATTTTGGGAAAATCCTTATGGATCCGACAAAAGGTCAGAAACCTGCGGTTAGTTCCTATTATTGCAGGGAGTACCTTTGAGAAAGAACTACGCAGTCAGTATACGGAAGATGGCATGGATGATGGCATCATAACGGATACGATTGCAAATACGGCGTTAATGCTCAAATACCGGGGAGATATGTTACCGGTGAGGGACTGCGCCATTAAGAGCATTCTGGACCGTGCAGGTATCCAGGGAAGCGGCCTTCGCAGGGTGGAGAGAAACGTCTATGCCAGGATCTTAAATGACGTACTGAAAGTCACAAAGGGAGAGGCATTACTCCGCATCAGCGAAGGAAAGGTATCCGCAGTATTAAGCGGAGACTGCAATGATTACGCCATCCTTAACATGGAGGACATATTCCTTCACACCGTGCAATATTTGCAGGAGGAATTTGAAGGCTGCAGGTACATGGCAGGCTTCTATGAGCATGACATGGTATCTGCCATGTGGAGCATTGATGAGTCGGGTCTGTTATCGGCTTACAGCAGGGAACTTTCCCTTCTTGGGAAGACGGCGGAAGACATGATCCCCATGGTGCGGGTTACTACATCGGATACCGGAACCTGTGGAGCCAATATCTACCCTATGCTGTTAAACGTAAAGGATGGAAAGAGTGTCAACCTGGGGTCTCCATTAAAGCTTGTTCATAAGAACGGCAGCACAATGGCAGACTATGATGCACAGCTTAAGAAACTCTATGCAAAGTATCAGCTTGCAATCGGAAAACTTACAGAGCTTTTAGAAGTGCGGATCGCCAATCCGGTGAACTGCATGAGCGAAGTAATGGCAAAGCTTGTAATTCCTAAGAAATATCAGGCAGAAGCACTGGACTTATTCAAGGCACAGTACGATGTCTGGTCCTGTACGGCACATGATATCTATTTCGCTATTTCAGAGATCCTTTTCATGCTGGAGTGCGAAGGAGCTTCGGGCAGCCGTATCGCCAAGATGGAAGAGCAGATCGCAAGGGCACTGTCAATGAACTGGGCAGAGTATGATTTCCCGGAAATGTAAATAAAAACAAAGGAGAATGGACAAATGGAAGAATTAAGAAAGAAACTGATGGAAGAATTAAAGAATAAGCTGGGAGAAGGATATGAGGTATCCCCGGTAGACGTAAATAAGAATAATGGAACGATATTACATGGAATTTCTATAATGTTAAAAGGCAACATAGGAGGTCCTACGGTATATGTAGATAATTTCTATCAGAGATTTCAGGGGACCAATGAAGAGATTGAGGAGATGATAGATTACATTCTGGAGGATATCAGATCCTGCTATGAAATAGACGATGAGGAGCTACAAAGAAATGTCTATGAATATGACAGGGCAAAGGAACATCTGAGAGTTGCACTGTGTAATTATGAGGCAAACAAGGAAACTTTATCCAGCAGACCTCATAAGCGGATCCTTGATCTGGCAGTCACCGCGTGTATCAGAAGTGAAACAACGCCCGTGAGAGGATCAGGCTTCATCAGTGTATCAAACAGATTATTGCAAATCTGGGGAGTTTCCGAGGAGGAAATGTTTGACATTGCCTTGGAGAACACGATGAAAGAAGAAGTCTGCTGCAAACTGAGTGATCTGTTAGCACAAGAGGAGGGACTGGAACTTCCTCCGGGAGTGGAGATTCCCATGTATATCCTGACAACGAACGACAAAAGGCTTGGTGCCAGTATGCTATTGAATGTAGCGGCACTAACCCGGATAGCGGAGGAGTTACATAGTAATCTGTTTATCTATCCATCCAGCATCCATGAAGTATTGGTATTACCGGTTGAAGGTACAAGAAAGCAGAGAGCAAAGCAGAAAAAAATGGTGGAAGAGGTAAATGCAAGCAGTGTTTCTCCGGAGGAAAGACTTTCCAACAGCGTTTATTACTTTGACCGCGAGAAACAAGAGGTCACCATAGATTATCTGGGGAAACCGCTCAGCGAACTGAACAGATAGATACAGAATGAAATATAGAACAGTGGCAGAAAAGAGAAGGCATCCCCTTCTCTTTTTCTGTCGTATGGAAGGAGAAAGAATATGAGTCTTAACTTAAATTACAAGCCGGAAGCAGTTGTGGAAATCTCCGGATTATCAAGAGAGGAATGGTTAGATTACCGTAAGAAAGGAATTGGTGGCAGTGATGCTGCAGCAATCATGGGAGTTTCCCCGTTTGCAACCAAAAGAGATCTCTTTTACGACAAAACAGGTATCCGTCCGGCTTTTCAGGAAAATGAGGATAACTGGGTAGCAAAGGAAGTAGGACACAGACTGGAAGATCTGGTAGCAGAAATCTTTTCCCAAAAGACAGGACTTAAGATTTTTCCGGTGCGCACGATGTTCAGACACCCGCTGTATCCCTTTATGCTTGCAGACGTGGACTTTTTCATCGAATTTGCAGATGGTACGTATGGAATCCTGGAGTGTAAGACAACCAACTACAACTGTCAGGAAAAATGGGCAAACAATACAATCCCGGTCAACTATGAGTACCAGGTACGTCACTATATGTCCGTCATGAACATTGATAAGGCCTATATTGCCTGTCTTTACGGGAACAATGCAGAGGAGTTCTTTATACGTCCCCTGGAGAGAGACCTGGAGACAGAAGAGGATCTTATTGCGGAAGAGAAGTACTTCTGGGAAGAAAAAGTGTTGAAGAAGGTGGAGCCGGATTACGTGGAGAAAGCAGATCTTGTGATTGCAAGCATCAAAAAGCATTATGGTCCTGCAGATCCGCAGGCCGCAGGTGTCATTCTTTCCACAAAGAATCTATCAGGGATCAAGACGTATCTGAGCCTGAAGCAGGAAAAAGCGAAGCTGGAAGGCGAGGTAAAGCGTCTGGAGGAGAGAATGAAGCAGTCCTATCTTGGCGTACTGGAAGAATTAGGAGCAAGCTGCAGCGGCACAATCATGGATGGCACCACAAAGTATGAGGTGTCCTATAACCCGACCTACCGTACCTCCATTGACAAAAAGGGACTGGAAAAGTTAAAAATCCAGCACCCGGATGTTTATGACGATTACGTGCAGACGACGGAGAACCGGAGATTTGCCGTAAAGGAAAGAAAGGTGGCGTAGCGGTATGGAGAACAGAAAGGTGGTATTTATCTGTGCACCGTACGATGCAAAGGATTCCATCGCTCACGCAAAGGAGATCGCGCTTGTATCGCATTTTCGGACTCTTATAGAGGATATGTACCACTATAAGACTTATGCTCCCGGAAGCTACCTTACCGGGTCTTCAAAGGAGGCAAAGGATTTCCGGGTAGAGATCGAAGATGTGATCCTTAAAAACTGCCATGCGATGTTTGTATGTGGCAGGGAAGTGACAGGTGGAATGCAGGTACAGATTACAAAGGCAAAGGTATTAAATATCCCAATTTACCGGGTAGTGGAAGGCAAAAAGGGAGTGATTATTACCATGTATGTAGAACAGGAGAAAAAATATGTGTAAGGAAAGAAGGATACCAGAAATACTTATATGCTCACCTTGTGATGCGGTCACAGAAGAAGATGCAGAAAAGGAATATGAGCTCCGCAAGCACTACAAAAGGGTGTTCCGAAGAGGAGAGCCTAAGTGCTGCACTTTTAAATACATTGCTTTTGCGATTAATAACGCAAACCTATCAGATGCGTTCTTCAGGAAGAGCCTACAAAAGTCAATGGCTAAGTCCTGTGATATCGTCATAGTCTGCGGAGATGTGATAACACCAAATATGAAAGAGCAGATTGAAGAAGCAAAACAATATCATAAGAAAATTTATCGAATGATAGAAAAAGAGGAAGGTGCTTGTATCTTCTGTTATCAAGACGAGGAGGAAGCAGATGAAAAGTAAGTTTGTAAAAACGGTCTATGAGAAGAATGGATTTTGCATCTATGTATATGTTACGGAAGCAGAATCGGTGCCACAGGCAGCCAGAAGTAATTACTATAAAGGACCTGGATATGAATTTACCGCTATCGGAAATAATCTTCCGGCAAATAAGCTGTCGGAAGTAGATCTGCATGGTGACTGGGAGAAAAACAGCCACGGAGTGCAGTTCAAGGTAGATTATTTTGAAGAGATCCGCCCGCAGAGTGTGGAAGGAATCGAAAGCTACTTGGCATCCGGTATGGTAAAAGGGATTGGTCCCAAGACGGCAAAACTGATTGTCGAAAAGTATGGAACCAGAACGTTTGAGATTCTGGATGATTACCCGGAGTCCCTACTGGAGATCAAGGGAATCACCAGGAAAAAACTGGATAAAATACTTTCGGCATATCAGGACAGTCATGCGGTCAGGGATCTGGCAGCTTATCTTACTCCGTTTAAGGTAACACCCAAGAAAATCCGTAAGATCTATGAGCATTTCGGGAATGCGGCACTGGATGTCGTAAAGAACCAGCCGTTTGCCCTGTGTGAGATCAGTGGATTTGGGTTCCTTACCGTGGATGAGATCGCCAGAGCGAATCACTGCAGACCCAATGAGCCATTAAGGATCGAAGGCTGTATCGGCTACTGCATGGAACTGGAAATGCAGAACGGTAATCTCTATGCCGATAAGCAGAAATTCCAGAAGCAGGTGCATGAGCAGCTAAACAGAGGTTATGCAGAAGAAGTCGTTACCGAGGTAGAGGTGTATAAGGTGATGTACCAGATGGTGCATGACAAAGCCCTTTACTATGAGGACGGTGCCCTGTATAGTGCCAAACTCTATCATTTTGAGACACAAGCAGCGAAGGATCTGGCTACACTCCTGGTGCAGACGTATATGCCGCCTGCAGGACTGGAAGATCTGATCACGCAGGCGCAGAAGGATTTGAAGCTGTTATTGTCAGACAAGCAGGTGGAAGCAGTAAAGAAGGCATTCACAAATCTGGTGAGTATTATCACCGGCGGTCCCGGCACCGGTAAGACTACGGTGCAGCGGGTTCTGTTATACATCAGCGAAAAGCTGGGAGAAGAAAAGATCTTATTAACTGCTCCCACAGGCAGAGCCAGCAGACGCATGGCGGAAAGCACCGGAAAAAGTGATGCATTGACGCTCCATAGTGCGCTTGGATTAAATAACGATGAGGAGTGTGAGGCTGCGGACGAAATGTTGTCCGAGGATTTCATCATTGCGGATGAGTTTACGATGGCTGATATGAGGCTGTCCTATGAGCTTTTCAAGCACATCGAAAAGGGTGTACGCGTGGTGATCGTAGGAGACGTAGACCAGTTACCCAGTGTCGGCCCCGGAAATGTGTTCCGCGAGCTTGTGCTGTGCGGTGTGATCCCGGTCACAATCCTTGACATGGTATTCCGTCAGGGAAAGGACAGCCGGATCGCAGCAAATGCCCATAAGATGCAGGAGAATGATACGAACCTGGATTATGGAGATGACTTTATCTTTTGTCCGGCGGATACTGCAGCGGAAGCGGCAGACAAGGTTGCGGAATATTACAGATCCTTTGTGGATGCGTATGGCGTTGACAATGTGCAGGTACTTACCCCGTTTCGTAAGAAGGGAGAAGCCAGTGTCAATGCCTTAAACGACAGGCTGTGGGAGATGGTAAATCCGAAAAGCAGTATTGCCAGGGAATTAAAGGCCGGCAATGCGCTGTACCGGGAAGGAGACCGGATCATTCATAACAAAAATAAGAATGACATCAGTAACGGTGACATCGGGTATATCACAGATATCTATCAGGATGAGGATGGCGTGGATCTTATGCGGCTGTCCTTTTCGGATGGAAGAATCGTGGAATACAGTGCGGAGGATGCAGATCTTATCGAGCACGCATATGCAACAACGGTACATAAGAGCCAGGGAAGTGAATACAAGGTGGTAATCCTTCCATGGCTTCCCATGTTTTACATGATGTTACGGCGTAACATCCTCTATACGGCGATCACCAGGGCAAAAGAAAAAATAGTTATTGTAGGCAGTAAGAAGGCTCTCTACCAGGCAATCCATAACACGGCGTGCGACAAGCGAAATACCCGTCTTGGAGAGCGGATCGTAAGGGAATACAACGAACTGCTTACGAAGAAAGCTTCAGCATAGGAGGATGACAATGAATAAATATGCGGATGAGTTTTATGCGACATTTCAGGAACTTGCGAGGAAATATTCAGCAGAAAAAGTGTGGCAAGATGTGATTTATGCCTGTGCTTTAACGCAATCAGTATTTTTGCGGGAATGGGATACGAAAGCTCGTAAAAATATTGATAAGGTAATGGAGCAATATTCCGAAAAAGAGCAGTATAAAATAATGAGTTTATATGCGAACATCATGGATGCACTGCAAGAAAATCCGGGGCAGGATTTTTTAGGAGAGATGTATCACAGGCTTGATTTGCAAAAGCATGAAAAAGGGCAGTTTTTTACTCCGTATGATGTATGCAAGCTGATGACTTTATTAAGTTTATCCACCGAGAATCTTGCAGGAGAAATTTCCCAAAAAGGTTATGTGACAGTAAGCGATTCTGCGTGTGGATCCGGAGCCCTTTTACTCTCTTTTTATGAAACGGTAAGAGAAATGGGAATTACAGGTTATCAGGTGTTGGCTGTGGCACAGGACGTTGACAGATCAGCAGCTCTTATGTGTTATCTGCAGCTTTCGGTGTTATTTATTCCGGCAATCGTAATTGTCGGTAATTCTATTACCAACCCTGGGATAGATCCTCAAAATGAGGTATGGTATACGCCTGCTTACAATGTATATCACTGGCATTATGAGCGTTACCATATAGGAGAAGGGACGGATCTTAAGACTGCAGTCAACGAGGAAAGTGGAGGAAAGGTATAGCATGAGCGAAATAGTAATGCCGGAGTACATGAAACAAAGAAGAGCAAAGTTATTAAATGCCACGTATGAATATTTCCTTACTGTACTTGAGATGGACAGAAACGAGGCAGCACTGCGGTTCCCTATGGATGAACAGCTGATGTGGGTACTCTTTGGGTACGCAGACACCATGCTGGAACGATTAGGGTTCAACGTATGCTATCCGGACATCTATGTGCAGGATGGGAAGAAGATATTATGTAATACGACGCATTGCGGATGTAAGCCCTGCCATATTAGGGAAGCATCCAGAATATCAGAACAGTTAAAAGATGTACTAGAAAATGCAGGGTTTTGCATAGTCAGCGAGGATATCACCGGGATAAAAGTACGGGATCCTAAGGATGACGAATGCACCATATCTATTACAGCAAAGAAAAATTCATAGAAACAGGCGGGAAGGCGGTATTTATTATATATCACCTTCCCAAAATGGAAGGAGCAAAAAGAATGAGTGAACAGACCTATATGTATGAGCAGGAAACAGCCGTAGCAGCATTACACAAGGTGGAAGGATTCGATCCGAGAAAGTTTATGCGCCTGATACAGAAGGAAGACCAGTCATCCAGATATTACTTGGATGTAGCTTACCGTAAACTGTGGTTTCGACTCTGCTATCCGGAAGGAAAGATCGTGAAAACGATCCGTAGTATCACGGAGAAGATGGCAATTGTGGAAGCTAAGGTGTATTTAAGCAAGAATGATCCGGAGGATTCCTATGTTGCCAATGCGTTTGCGCAGAAGTACCGCATGGATGATTCAGAGATCGGTCAGAAGTATGTGGAACTTGCAGAGACGGCAGCTGTGGGACGGGCATTATCGGATGCCGGTTTCGGACTTCAGTTTGCAGATCGTGAAAAAGAGATGGATCCGGAAGTAACGGAGGCACCCATCGATGAAGAAGTGATGGCAGGAACTCCCATCTGTCCAGAGAACATTCCAGAGGAAGTTTTTGGGAGCAGTGTTGGAGAAAACCTGATGGAAGATATGATTCCGGGACAGTGTGGAATTGAGGATTATATCCCGATGCCGGATGAGATCATGCAGGTGGAGGAGGCTTCAAAAGAGGAAGTACAACCGCCCAAGGCAGCACCACAGCCCAAGGCAGCACAGCAGCCTACGAAGAAACCGGAGCAGACACCACAGGAGCAGTTCATGCAAAATAATGTGGCTCCGGAGTCCACTGTTGGCATTACAAGGGATATGCCGGTAAATGACATCTACGGAAAGCTTACCAGAGACTTAGCAGTAAAGGTAGTAGTTTCTGCCGGATGTTACAAGGGTAAGACTCTAGGGCAGATTGCAGTAGAGAAGCCTGGATCCTTACAGTGGTATGTGGATTCCTATAAAGGTCCTGATAACCTGCTTCGTGCAGCAGCAAAGTATCTGCTGGATCAGGCACTTGCACCTGCCTGCTAAAATATAGGGCCCCACATTTTGTGGGGTCGATAGAAAGGAGAGGTACAGCAATGCAGGATTTTCCATTTACGATTCGTGACGTGGCAAGTGTGATGAATCTGCGGATCAGACATCGGAATACGGTAAGCCTGGATGTAGACTGTCCGCTTTGTGACGACCATAAAGGGAAAATGAATCTGAACTTTCAGAAGAATGTATTCCGTTGTAACCGGTGCGGTGAGAGCGGAGGAATGCTAAATCTGTATGCGAAAGCATACGGGGTAGATCTCCAGACCGCCAGAAAAGAGATTATCGAAGCTACCGGTGGAAGTGCATTTAAGAGAGAGCAGATCCATAGAAGAGAGATAGAAAGCACCAGACCACAGATCACAAATGCAGAAATGGCAGAAGATGCCGTAAAGCATAAGACGTATACCAGGCTGTTTGAGATGCTGATCCTGGCAGACTGCCACAAAGACAGTCTGTTAAAGCGTGGATTCACGGAAGAACAGATTGAAGCAAATGGGTATAAGAGTACTCCGGTATATGGCTATAAAAAGCTTACCAAGCGGTTGATCGAGGAAGGATGCACGGTAGAAGGCGTTCCGGGATTTTACAGGGATAAGGACGGAGAATGGACGATCTATTTTAACAGAAAAGCTTCCGGTTTTATGATACCGGTGAAAAATCCGGATGGACTCATTACCGGCGTACAGATTAGATTAGATCACCCTTACGATGGCAGAAAGTATATCTGGTTGTCCAGCGTCAACTTTGAAGGAGGGACGACTTCCGGAAGCCCTGTGCATTTCGTGGGAAAGCCGGGAGATAAGACGGTATTTGTTACGGAAGGACCATTAAAAGGAGATCTGGCCCATGCGTTATCCGGAAGAACCTTCCTGTGTGTTCCCGGAGTCAACCAGTCAGCAAACCTGATGCCAGTCTTAAATGAGATGAAAGAGCTGGGAACCAGGTTCCTCTATGAAGCCTATGACATGGACAAGCTGCTTCGACCGGTCTGCCAGGGAGATTACAGTGAAAACTGTAAGGAATGTCCCTGCTATCGTATGGACTGGAAGAAGCAGAGTATTCCCTGTGAGAAAAAGCAGATCAAACGGGATAATATCAACCGTGGCTGTAATAAGCTGGCTGAGATCTGTAAGGAGCTTGGCTTAGAAGGAAAAACACTTACCTGGGATACGGACACAGACGGTAACTGGGCAGAAAACGTGAAGGGTGTGGATGATTACCTGGTGGCACTTCAGCATAGGGAATGACAGTTAAAATGCTGAAAATTTCAGAGAAATTTCATTGCAATGGTATTTTTGACATGATAAGATAAAGACAGAAAGAGGGTTTATAATGGCAGAAAACAAAAGCAGTAAAGTAATGCAGGATTATGAAAAGGTAAACAGACTGATTGATGGACTGACACTGTTTGATGATGACCTGATGAGCCGGGTGTTTGATAAAAATATCGAGGCAACCGAACTGATCCTCAGGATCATTCTTGGGAGAAAAATCACAGTTATCCGTGTAAACGGGCAGGAAGAGGTCAGGAATGCCGAAGTCGGTGGACGCAACATTACCCTGGATGTGTATGCACTGGATGAAAATGGACAGGAAATGGACATTGAGGTGCAGGGAAATTCCGAAGGCGCCCATATCCGCAGGGCAAGATACCACAGCAGTGTGCTGGATTCCAAAATGCTGAAGGAAGGTCAGCCGTTCAAAAAACTGAAGGATTCCTATGTGATCTTTATTTACAGGCACGATAAGTTCAAAAAAGGTTTACCGGTATACCATATCGACCGATATGTAAGAGAGACAGGGGAAATCTTCGAGGACGGATCACATATCGTATATGTAAACGGGAACTATAAGGGGGATGACGAGATCGGTCAGCTTATGAGTGATTTCCATCAGGTAGACCCCGACAATATGCATTATAAGGAACTGTCACAAGGCGTAAAACATTTCAAAGAAGTAGAGGAAGGACGTGATTCCATGTGTGAAGCAGTACAGGAATATGCAAAGGAATATGCGAAGGAATATGCAAAGGAATATGGAGAACAAAGAGCAATCAGAGAAGCTACTGAAAATGTAAAAAAGCTTATGGGAAACGCTGGGGTTACACAGGAAAAGGCATTTGATATTCTGGAAATCCAGGGAGAAAAAAGAGAACTGGTTATTAAACAGTTACAGCAGGAATAAACCGGAAATAGGGTGGTTACGAAGGTGACTGCCCTGTTTGGAGTGGAACGGAGAACGTGAAACCATGAGTGAAGCAGTAGAGAAATACGCAAAGGAATATGCGCTAAAACAACATGTTAAAATCGTAAAAAATCTTATGGAAACCACCGGATTTACACAGGAAAAGGCACTGGATGCCTTGGGAATCCAGGGAGAAAAAAGAGAACTGGTTATTAAACAGTTACAGCAGTAACCAGTGGTTTTAGAAGGATAGGGATAGAGCAGGTACATTAGATATCTGCGCTATCCCTTTTGTATTGGAAAGGAAGTAGACAGGATGAAAATGGTGATATAGTGATCTGCTGTTGTTGTAATGGGGATGAATATTTTGAAATTGATTCTGTTTGGACATCCGAAAAGAAGGCAGAAAAGAGATGCAACGAATTAAATGAAAAAGGAGAGAAATATCTGATAGAAAAATGTGGATGCGGATTATACGAAGTACGGAGCGAAATTGTATGCACGTAATGCAAATCCATGGTACAGAGAAAAGGAAATGTGACAAGCGAATTATACTTACGGTATATTTACACAGTAAGTAAAGTAGGGTATATTTATATCAAGAGTGTAATTCCTGTCACGTGCACAACAGGTAATTGGTTGCGGTGGGTAACGGACCCATGCAGGAACCCTGTGGCACCCAAAGTTAGAAAAAGAGCTATTTTCATGGACGTTTCGGACGTTAGCCAAAGGATCTGATGCATCAGAGGCACTAGGCGCATGATAGGCTCTTTTTTTATGGATGTAATTAAAATTATATTGGGGAGTGAACTTCGTCAGAATCTTCACTTTTTAAGAGCGCGTCAAACATCCCATCAACGGAAGTGAAGGATGGATATTGTTCAGGATGCTTACGCATTTCGTCTACTTCTTTCATGGCAGCTATTGTCTCATCATTGGGTAGGTTATTTACTTCAGGTAAGGCGTATCTGAAAATGCACCGCCCGATACTGTTCAATGAGCTGGCGCTATTCGACAAGCTCTTTGAGCATTGCGCCGAGATTGACGAAGCGGCACGAAGCCGCATGGAACTGATCGTGCCAGAGCTGGCAAAGCAGTACGGCGTGACCGAAAGGCTGAAAGCCGAAAACCAAATGGAATGGGTGCGGCAGATGAACGCTTGCAAGGCACAGTCAGAGGAGATTGTGAAAGCGGAATTGATTTACGATTGAGCGAGGAAGTCCGGGCAGAAAACTGTTCGGACTTTTCTCATATAGTCCAAAGTTGCGGTAGAAATGTTCACAAGTTTTATGGTATAATTTGAATACGAAAAATCGTAAAATTGGAAGTTGGTAGAAGGTTACATTATGAGCATTGATAGGAAAATAAATCGCATTCAATTTCTCACGGGAAATTCGTTAAAGTTTATTGCTGTACTGACAATGGTTATTGACCATCTATGTAAAATTGTGCTGCAATGGCTACTATCAAACTACTGGGGGACTATGGTAGATAACGAACAAATGTCGTGGGAGAGATTCCAAGAGATAGATAATCTCATACGGTTTGATTTGCAAAGCATTGGGACGATTGCTTTTCCGCTATTCTGTTTTTTGCTGGCAGAAGGATTCCAACACACAAGAAGTAAAAAACGCTATATTGGGTTGATGCTTGCATTTGCCCTTATTTCGGAAATTCCATTTGACATAGGTTTCTTTAGTGCGTATTCACGAATGGAAGGTACATTTCCGTTTTACTTGAAGTATCAAAATGTATTTTTCACCTTGTTTTTAGGCTTATTGACATTGGTATGCCTTGAAAGATTTTCGTGTGAATCCGACCTACCAGTGGATAGAATAAAATCAGTAGTCTTGCAAGTTCTCAGTGTAGTACTTTTTTCCAGCATTGCGGAAGGAATCCGTTGTGACTACGGTATGCAGGGGATCTTATTCATATCAGCATTTTATATTTGCCGTAATCACCGAATCTATCAAGTGCTGCTGTTTCTTTTGGCTTACATGGGGGCAACGGGGAATCAACCACCTTTATGTACGCTTCTTGCCGGCTTGCTTATTCTGCTATACAACGGAAAACGTGGTAAATTGAAGCTGAAATACTTCTTTTATGTTTTTTATCCAGCACATATCCTTGCCCTGTATTTGATTCAGGTAGGACTCGGAAAATACTTGCTGAAATGACTAATTGCAGTTTGTCGAGAAATTAAGCCGGAGAAAAACCCTTTAGGAACTAAAGGGCGCACTTCTATACTCTCTATCGAGAGTAATGCGTCCTGCTGAGCTTCATTCCCGGTCAGCAGAAGAAAACTGCCCGACCGAGAATGTTGCGTCACTTCGTTCCGTCAAGGTGGCTACACCCCCTTGCGCCGCTAAAGCGGCTATCCCCTGTGGACTTGCCGTCCGCAAACAGCATAAAATGCTGTTCACCGCCAGCAAGTTTGATATCAATAAATTTGGAGGAACTTATGATAAAAAGAATGATGATGGCATTATGTATATTCGTTTGTACCTTTACTTTAGTTGCGTGTTCTGGACAACAAACAAACGAACCACTTACTTTAGGTGTCAATGCGATAATAACAGAAATTGATAAAGAAAATAAAATCATAACCACAAAAGATAGCGAAGAAAAAGGTGTTTTAGGGAATGATTGTCTTATTGACTGTTCCAAAATTCCAATGATTTATTGTAATTATGATACACAAAATGTTGTAGCTATAACTCTTGATGATTTACAGGTTGGGGACGAAATCATTTTGACTATTCGGAGTTCGGAAATAGAAAATCTCCAAAAGGAAGATGACAATAAAACAAAAATAGCGGTTGAGCAATTACAATTAGGCACACAGAGAATTAAATAATTTTCAATTTCTCATACCCAGATTAACAAGTAAATACGGAAAATCAGACCGTTGACCTGCGCCGTGTGCGTACAAAGTCAGCGGTCTTTTTTTATCCCTAAAATCAAACAAGGAGGTCAATCACAATGACAAAACCGAAAACCCTTAAACAGGTCCGAACCGAAAAGGAACGAGCCGAGACGCAGCTTGCACAGGAACAGCACAAGCTGGAGCGTCTGGAGAACAGAAAGAAGTATCTGGAGAAAGGCGAACGCACCAAGCGCACCCACCGCCTTTGCAATCTGGGCGGAACGATTGAGAGCCTTGCCCCGGAGGTCAAAGATCTCACACGCACCGAAATGACAGAGCTGATGGAACACATCTTTTCTCTGTCCGAAGTCCAGCGAGCCGTCCGTCACATGGCGATTACCCACATCAGCCAAGCAAACAGAGAAAAGGAGTTGAAAGCCGATGGCACTATTTCGTCTGAGCGTCACGCAGACTAAGCGAAGCGCAGGACAGTCCGCTATTGCTTCTGCCGCCTACCGAGCCGGGGAGCGATTGTATAGCGAGTATTACGGCGAATACAGCGACTACACCAAAAAGGGCGGCGTGATCTGCTCTGACATTCTTCTGCCGTCCCATGCACCGCCAGAATACGCAGACCGCCAGACGCTATCTGCTATATAGTAGATATTGCTTATTTGATTTAGTAACGTTGGTTGTAACATATATACTCATTTCTCCATAAATTTCAATCATTGAACATCAGACAGAAAATTGCGTAATAAAAATAAATGGCATATATATAATGGCATTTTCATTAGTAATAGGCAAGAAATATGGAAAATAATTAAATAGGTTGTAAGATGTAGCCTCCACAATGCGTATATATAATTATAGAATACGTAAAGGAGAGATGCCATTATGACATATCAGAAAATTACGATCCCCCTGGATCACGGAAACAGAAACATGAAAACTGCGGAAGAGGTATTTACTTCCGGTCTTGTAGAGAGTGATTTAAAACCGGTACTCGGAGAGTATCTGCAGTACAATGGAAAGTATTATTCGCTTACCGGTGAACGTATCCCTTATATGAGGGACAAGACCCTGGATGACAGATTCTTTATTCTTACTTTGTTTGGCATCGGTAAGGAACTGGAAAAACGTACACAGCCACAGAAGGATACCATTTATCAGGTAGAACTTCCGGTGGGACTGCCGCCGAAACATTATGGAGCCCTCTACGAAAAGTTCGGTCAGTATTTTGTAAGACCGGGTGTACAGCGGTTTACTTTTAACAAAAGGGAATACCTGGTGCAGATTACGAAAGCAGCTGTATTCCCCCAGGACTATGCTGCAGCAATGACAATTTATCCGCAGATCGCAGCATATAACCGTGTAGTAACCGTGGACATCGGTGGATTTACTTTAGATTATTTGCTGCTTCGGGAGGGCAGACCGGATCTTTCTGTATGCGATTCACTGGAAATGGGCGTGATTACTCTGTATAACCGCATTGTTTCCAGAGCAAACTCAGAACTTGATGTTTTGCTTGATGAAACAGACATTGATACGATTATATGTGATAAGAATAGTGACTACAGCAACAGTGTAATCAAACTGGTGAAACAAATGACTGCACAATATGTAGAGGATCTTCTTGGAACTTTCAGAGAAAGAGGAATAGATCTAAAGACCGGCTGCATTGTATTTATCGGTGGTGGATCAAAGTTATTAAAACCTTATCTGGAGAATACGGACAAGGTAGGGAAGTGCGTGTTTATTGACGATATCTGCGCCAATGCCAAGGGATACGAGATCCTGTACCAGGTACAGAAAAAGAGTAGGTAATTGCCATGGAAAAGAAAAATCCGTATGTAATGACAATAGGATTTCGGAGGAATAATGCAGATCATACCCGGGTAGCAGAGTTTCTCAATTCTTTGGGAAGAGAAAAGGCACAGTATATTGTAAAAGCGGTCCTTACTTACAGGACACTGGAAGAGAAGGGAGAAGTACCGCAGACAGGTGGTGCAGTGTCCTATGATTATGAAACAATCAAAAGCATTGTGTTACAGATCATGCGTGAGCAGGGGGCTGACGGGAAGATACCTGCGGTGCAACCGGAAACAGCTTCCTTATCGCTGGAAGCAGAGCCGAAGGAGCAGATCACAGAAGAAGATTCTTTAATAGGCTTCGACGAATCTGCGATGCAGGGTATCATGGCATCCCTCAGTGCTTTTCAGAATCAGAATTAGGAATATCGGAAAGACTACGATAAGGGCAGAAAGAAGAATCTGCCCTTATTTTACATTCATTGTTTATTCCTTTTTACGTATTCCCGATATTCATCCCGGATCATACAGTGGTTCTCTACTGTCTTATGAAAGTTAAGCTGTGCCAAAAGAAGTTATCGAACCTATGATTGAAAGAATTCCATTGCGTCGTCTTGGACAGCCAGAAGATATTGCCAATGCGTTTGTGTTTCTTGCTTCAGGTGAGGCTAGTTACATTACAGGTGTTATATTAAGTGCAGATGGTATGGCAAGAAGTTAATTTAATGTGGTATGGTGATGTAATCACGGAAAATAAATGAAAATAAGACTATAATAAAACTACAAAAAGAAAAAGATAAGGAGGACTGTAAAATGTCTGCTATTAATATCAATAAAAATAATTTTGAGAACGAAGTACTGAATTCCGATAAAACCGTTCTTTTAGATTTTTGGGCATCTTGGTGTGCGCCTTGCCGTATGGTAGTACCTATTGTAGAGGAGATTGCAGATGAGCGTAGGGATATTAAAGTTGGAAAGATTAATGTAGATGAAGAGCCTGAACTGGCAAATAAGTTCAATATTATGAGCATTCCGACTTTAGTGGTTATGAAGAATGGGAAGATTGTACAGCAGGTTTCAGGGGCGAGACCTAAGAAAGCGATATTAGAAATGCTTTAGGGAGGTGTGCTAATGGGATTTTTTGATTTCTTTAAACAGTCGAATATTAATCAAGGCATAGAAGAATATAAAAGGACTGCTGGTGCAGTTCTGCTGGATGTCCGTACTCCGCAGGAATATCAGGAAGGACATATACCAGGAAGTAAAAATGTGCCGTTGCAGCAACTAGACAATATTGTTTCTGTAGCGAAGAATAAGGATATCCCTCTGTTTGTATACTGTTATTCCGGTTCTCGGAGCCGTCAGGCAACTGGGATGTTGCAACGAATGGGATATTCTAAAGTAAATAATATCGGTGGTATTGCAGCTTACTCAGGAAAGGTGGAAAAATAAGATGAAGGTAATAATCGTAGGAGGTGTAGCGGGAGGAGCTACAGCCGCAGCAAGAATACGCAGACTGGATGAACATGCAGAAATTACTGTGTATGAAAGATCCGGATACATATCCTATGCGAATTGTGGGCTTCCATATTATATTGGAGACGTGATTACAGATCCGGAAGAACTTACACTACAGACACCAGAGAGTTTTTTTAAACGCTTCCGTATTAACATGAAAATTCATCATGAAGTTATCTCAATACATCCCGAAAGTAAAACTGTTTCAGTGAAGAATTTAGAAAACGGTGAAATATTTGAAGAAAACTATGATAAGCTAATCCTCTCTCCAGGTGCAAAGCCTACACAGCCGAGACTTCCCGGAGTAGGTATTGATAAACTTTTTACACTTCGTACTGTAGAAGACACTTTTCGGATAAAGGAATATATAAATAAGAATCATCCAAAATCGGCTGTATTGGCAGGTGGCGGTTTTATTGGTCTGGAACTGGCGGAAAATTTGAGGGAGCTTGGCATGGATGTTACGATTGCCCAGCTGCTTAAGCAGCTGATGAACCCTTTTGACCCGGATATGGCATCCATGATCCATAATGAAATGAGAAAGCATGGGATAAAACTGGTACTGGGCTATACAGTAGAAGGATTTAAAGAAAAAGACGACGGAGTGGAGGTTCTGTTGAAAGATAATCCATCCCTTCAGGCTGATATGGTAGTTCTGGCAATCGGAGTCACACCAGACACAGTATTAGCAAAAGAAGCCGGTCTGGAACTTGGCATCAGGGAAAGTATTGTAGTGAATGACAGAATGGAAACCTCTGTACCGGATATTTATGCTGCAGGTGATGCAGTTCAGGTAAAACATTATGTTACGGGTAATGATGCGCTGATTTCTTTGGCAGGACCAGCCAATAAACAGGGCAGAATCATCGCTGATAATATTTGTGGCGGTGATAGTCGTTACCTGGGCAGTCAGGGAAGCTCCGTTATAAAAGTGTTTGATATGACAGCAGCCACTACAGGTATCAATGAAACCAATGCCAAAAAGTCAGGATTAGAGGTAGATACAGTAATTCTTTCTCCTATGAGTCATGCCGGTTACTATCCTGGTGGAAAAGTGATGACCATGAAGGTGGTTTTTGAAAAAGAGAGCTATCGTTTGCTTGGCGCTCAGATTATCGGATATGAAGGAGTTGATAAACGTATTGATGTGCTGGCAACAGCAATTCATGCGGGGCTGAATGCAACCCAGTTGAAAGATCTGGATCTGGCATATGCGCCACCTTATTCTTCTGCCAAGGATCCGGTAAACATGGCTGGATTTATGATAGACAATATTGCAAAAGGGACATTAAAGCAATGGCATTTGGAAGATATGGACAAGATTTCTAAAGATAAAGATGTGGTGTTGATAGATGTGAGAACTGTATGTGAATTCAGCAGGGGGCATATTGATGGATTCAAAAACATACCTGTAGATGAACTGAGAGAACGAATCAGTGAAATTGAGAAAGGAAAGCCTGTGTATCTGATATGCCAGAGTGGTCTGCGCAGTTATATTGCGAGCCGTATTCTGGAAGGAAACGGCTATGAAACGTATAATTTCTCTGGCGGATTTCGCTTCTATGATGCAGTGGTCAATGACCGTGCGCTGATTGAAAGGGCATATGCATGTGGTATGGATTATTAAAAAATAATCACGATATTTTTATAATTTTCTTATAACATAAAAAGATCCCCCATTTATTAGAATGACTTTCATAATTCTGATAAATGGAGGATTCTTCTTTATATGTTACAGAAAAACAGTTTTATGACCTTTGGAGTGTTTCCAGTCTTTTTGGATCAAGGATTGTGATTTTGCCGCGGGAGAGTTTGACGAGACCCTCGCCTTGAAAGTATCGAAGCATTCGAGTGATAACTTCCCTGTGGGAACCAAGATGATTAGCAATCGTCTCATGAGTGATTTTCAGCTCGTTTGTTCCTTCGATAGAGGCCTCTTCTAAAAGAAATGAAGCAACACGCTTATCCAAACTCTTCCACATAATCTGTTCAATCAGCCACATGACATCAGAAAAACGGGTAGCCATTAACTCATTGGTATAGTTTGCGACAGGAGCAGATTCTTTCATGATGCCCTTATAGATTTCAGCAGGGATGATCCAAAGATCCGTATCTTTTTCTGCTTCAATGGTTACTTCAAATTGAATAGACCGCATGATACATGAGGCGGATAAAAGACATATATCCATATCGAACAGACGGTAGAGTGTAATTTCTCGTCCTTCATTTGAAAGTATGTAAGTTCGAAGCTGCCCGGATTTAACCAGTAATAATCCGGTACAATCCATGTCCCCGTTGTGAATGATTGTTCCTTTTTTCACATGCTGTGTGATCAAATTGTCTGAAATTAGTTTTTTCTGTGCTGTATTTAAGTCATTCCATAGTGGAAAATAATTTTCGAAGCTCATAATAGTTATCTCCTTTATGAACAAAGTATACTTGCTTTTTTAAGATGCGTCAATCAATTGATGACATATGCCCTTTATGGGACTATTATATAAGAAAAGCGAGAAAGGAGCAATTTCATGCCGAGACCAGTAAAATGCAGAAAAGTCTGCCATTTCCCAAATGTTTTAGAATTTCTTCCGGCAGATGATACTGAGAAAAAAATGCCCATTGTTCTGACGGTAGATGAGTACGAGACGATCCGTCTTTTGGACAAGAAAGGTTACAGTCAGGAGCAGTGTGCAGAATCTATGCAGATCGCAAGAACGACGGTCCAACGGATTTACGAGATTGCCAGAAAGAAAATAGCAGATGCTCTCATTGATGGACATCCGCTTAAAATTGAGGGTGGGTATTTCATAATCTGTGACGGTCAGAGCAGCGACTGCAGCTTTGGAGGATGTTACAAACATGAGATTTATAAAAAATATACAGTAAAAAAAGGAGAAGGTATCATGAGAATAGCAGTAACATATGAAAATGGACAGATTTTCCAACACTTTGGACACACAGAGACATTTAAGATTTACGATGTAGAGGAAGGAAAAGTGCTACATTCAGAAGTAGTAGATACGAATGGAAGCGGACATGGTGCATTGGCAGGAGTTCTTAATGCATTAAATGCCGATGTTTTGATCTGCGGCGGAATCGGAGGAGGTGCTCAGACTGCGTTAGCGGCAGCGGGCATTAAGCTTTTGGGCGGAGTTTCAGGAGATGCGGATAAAGCAGTAGAAGCTTTTATCAATGATACGCTTGATTATAATCCGGATGTGAAGTGTTCTCACCATGAGCACAACCATGGGGAAGGACATACGTGTGGTGAGCATGGATGCGGAAGCCATAGCTGTCATTAAGAAGAATAAAAAAATACAACACGAAAGGATGCGTCAAGGTAATGCAAGAATTATCGTGATACATCCTTTTGTATTTTAATTGATTATTTTTTTTCTCTGCTTGTCGAAAGTAATGGATGGAATGTATAATATTGTTAATAATCCAGAGATATTTATTTTGGAAACAGCTTAATCAATTTGGAGGTATAAAATGAAAGCACATAAATATTGGTCAATCGGAGCAATAGTTACAATGGTTGGAACTTTTTATACAGGATATAAAGGGTTAAAAGCAGCACACAAATACTTTGCATTTGGCTCTCTGATATGCATGACTATGGCAGTCTATTCTGGTCATAAAATGATTTCAGGTAATAAAAGAACAAGAAAACAGGTGGAAAATACAAAAGCGGAGGAATAGTAAATGTTAGAGTTAGGAATAAAAGCACCCGATTTTGAATTGCCGGATCAGGACGGCGTAATGCATAAATTAAGTGATTATGCAGGCAAAAAAGTGATTTTATATTTTTATCCAAAGGATAACACACCCGGATGTACGAAACAGGCATGCGGTTTTTCAGAGAGATATCCGCAGTTTGCGGAAAAGGGTGCGGTCATTCTTGGAGTCAGTAAAGATTCCGTGGCTTCTCATAAGAGATTTGAAGAAAAATATGGTCTGGCATTTACACTTTTAGCTGATCCGGAACGTAAGGTTATTGAAGCCTATGATGTCTGGAAAGAAAAGAAAAACTATGGAAAAATATCTATGGGCGTGGTAAGAACTACTTATCTTATTGATGAGCAGGGAATCATTATAAAGGCAAATGATAAAGTCAAGGCGGCAGATGATCCTGAAAATATGCTTAAGGAATTGGCATAATGAAGATTATTTTATCACCTGCAAAAAAGATGATAGTAGATACCGATAACTTAGCACCGGTTGAACTGCCTGTCTATATTGATAAGACAGCAGAAGTATTAAACTGGATGAAAAGCAAATCCAAAGAAGAGCTGAAAGCAGTCTGGAAATGTAACGATAAGATTGC
>NZ_JAOQJO010000003.1:24401-69091 GCF_025567015.1 Waltera acetigignens
TCTGTATGATTACTGGGGGGAGAGATTATATCGTTCAGTGATTGATGACAGCAGGGTTATCATTAATCTGGCATCAAAAGAATACTCAAAATGCATAGAAAAGTATCTGACACCTAAGGATACCTATATTACGGTCTCCTTTTGTGAGTTATCGGGAAATAAACTGGTAACGAAAGGGACATATGCCAAAATGGCCCGAGGGGAGATGGTCCGGTTCATGGCAGAAAGAGAAATTGAGAATCCTGAAGAGATACGAAAATTTGACAGCCTTGGATATACTTTCAGAAGAGATTTGTCATCTGAATCGGAATATGTATTTGAACGAAAATGAACAGACGAAAAATATTATCCGGAGCACAATTAAAGTATATCGCCTTTACGTCTATGCTCATAGATCATGTCAATAAGGCTTTGATTTATCCTAATTTAAATGGAGGAATATTGCTTGTGATAAGTGATATTTTTGACGTATTAGGAAGAATAGCTTTCCCGATTTTTATGTTTTTATTGATAGAAGGTTATTTTAGAACCACAAACAGATGGAAATATTTAGGAATAGAAAAAGGATAGCGTAACCGCATGGCGGGAAGCGCTATCCTTTTTCCTATCTGATTGCAATTTTTCCTTCAAGATATCTTTTATTTACATACTTTTTCTGTCGGCAATCTCTGCCATCTTCGCAGCATTCAGTCTGGTATCACCATGCACTCTGGAATAGGACAGATATCCATTCATCCGGTCGATCTTGGTCAGATTCTTGCTGCCGCATTTCGGACACACATCCATCTGCAGCTCCTCGTGTCCGCAGTCATCACAGTAGGACAGTGAGAGATTTACCCCCTCATAGAAGCCCATATCCATGGCGCGGCGGATTAAGGATTTGATCGCCAGCGTGTTATAGCCAATCGGATATTTCACATACTGGATCTTGCCGCCGTTACTTAAGTTCCAGAAACGGTTCTCCAGATCCTGCTTCTGGATCGGAGTGATGTCCTCGGAGACATGGCAGTGGAAGCTGTTGCTGACATAAGGTCTGTCAGATACGCCTTCGATGATACCGTACTGCTCTCTAAACTGTCTAATCTGCAGTCCGCAGAGGTTCTCAGCAGGTGTTCCATAGATGGCATAGAGATTGCCATCTTCTTCCTTGAACTCATCCACGCGCTTGTTGATATGTTCCATGACCTCCAGTGCAAAAGCACCGTCTTCCACAAGTGATTTCCCATTGTAGAGCATCTGCAGCTCATTCAGAGCAGTGATCCCGAAGCTGGCAGTTGCTGTCTTCAGGACGGGCTTTATTTTGTCCGTAAGCTTCAGATGTCCACCGTAAAATCCACCCTCACAATATGCTAAAGGATTCGTGGATGCACGCATCTCCCCTAAATAAGCATACGTCCGGATATGGAGCCTACGGATCAGCTCCAGATAGTAATCCAGTACTTCGTAGAAGTCTCTGCTCTCTTTTCTTGCTTTTGCCAGTATCATCGGCAGATGCAGGGATACCACGCCAATGTTGAAGCGTCCCACAAATACCGGTTCGTCTCCATCAAACGCCGGGTGCATACCGCCTTGTTCGTACCAGGGAGACAGAAATGCTCTGCAGCCCATGGGGGAGATGATCTTACCGTATTTCTTGTACATACTTGCGACATAGCCCTTTCCGGTCAGGCTCAGCCAGTCGGGATACATGGTCTTGGCAGAACATGCAACACCTGCTTCAAACACGTCTTCTAAAGGTTTACCGGGGCCATGGAGGTTCTCATCATATAAAAATACGATCTTCGGAAACAGCACCGGCTTCTTATGTCCGGTTTTTCCCTGGCCGCCCCTTCGGACTTCCAGCATGGCAACGGAAGCCATTCTGGCAAACTGTCCGGTGCCGGTTCCGGCTGTCACGGTAATGAAAGGATAGTCCCCACGGCTGCTTGCCACGGTGTTGAATTTATATTCCCAGCCCTGGAAGCCCTGCTCGAACTCCTTCTTCACATCCGCAAGAGCTTCTTTTTCGGCAAGATCTGCAGCGACACCCAGCCGCTCATACTTAGCCAGGGCTCTGCGGTAGGATTTCTCGGCATAAGGCTCTAAGATCAGATCCACACTGGGGACAGTAAAGCCGCCGTACTGCTGGCTGGCAGCACTTAAAACGATATCCCCGATGACATCGAATGCCACATCCAGAGTCTTCGGCTCATTGTACCAGATATTCCCCATCTCGAAGCCGCCGGAGAGCACATGCGCCACATCGAACAGACAGCAGTTCATGGTATCCCTTCTGGCAGACATATCATGGATGTAGATATACCCGTCCCTGCATGCCTGGATCTCTTCTGTCGTCAGGAAGAACTTCTGGTAAAGCTCTTTGTTTAACTGATTAAAGATCAGGCTGCGCTTCGTGGAGACCAGTGCGGAATCTGCATTGGAATTTTCCTTATCGCCCACATACATGATCGCCTGGCTTTTTTTGTAGACATCGTCCAGCATCCGGACAAAGTCCTGCTTATAGTTCCTATAATCGCGGTAGCTTTTGGCTACGATGGGACGTACCTGCTCGAGGGCATTTTCCACGATATTGTGCATGACAGAGATGGGTACCTGTGTGGATTCCAGAGCATCTATATGAGAAATGACGCATTCACAGATCTGTTCCTTTTCTTCCGGAGTAAACTTCGTAAGAGCGCGATAAGCACTTTTTCCGATAGCATCGATCACCTTCTGGACATGAAATGCCTCAAGACTCCCATCCTTTTTGATCACATAGGTCTCTCTTTCCGGAGAATAACGTTCGTTGTAGTTTTCTACGTTGTTAGTATTCATAGGCTCACGCTTCCCATAGACCGTGGAGGTTACAATAAGCATACACGGCTTCCACAGTTTCCCCTTCGCAGAGGGCAAATTCTGCTCTCGGAGCCATATCCGGGGTCAGATTCTTATACTGCACACCGCGGTCTGTCTGCACGGCGATCAGGGAGATATAGTGCTCCGGGGTCATCGGATGCTCCACGGAGCCGACATGTACGGAGACAATCCCGTTTTTTACCGTATATTCGGGAAGATGCTTCTCCACTGCGGCATCCACGGTGCCGGGTACCAGTTCGGTCATCTTTTCCCCGCAGCAGAACAGGGGAACCTTATGATCTACAACCTTTATAGCAACATTTTTACAATGATCACAAAAATAAAATTTAATTTCCATAGCTTTTCTCCTTTGCCTAATAAAAAATATTTATTTTGACACTTATAGTATAACTTGTTTCGACCGGAAATGATATAGACCGGGATGTAGAATATGATAATGAGAATTATTATTATAATTGTTAATAATTACCAAGATTCACCAGAAAATGGCAGATTTCAAAGTGATTTGTAAGTACAAAAAGAATATTAACGTAAATTTTATATAAATTATGGAAAAGCTTTTTGCAAAAAATTCAGATAAGATATAGTGTAGAGCGATAGATGTTTTTAAGACTTTTATGTTTTGTTTGCATTAATGTTCAACTGCTATGATTAAGTTGTCAGTTCCATCGGAAGATCAAAAGGTACTTGGCACGCAGAAGAACTGTAAGAGGATGCATTTCATGCTGTATGAAGAGGGAGCGACAGCATCCATAAAGTCAGTGGGCGAGGACCACAGGAGGTAGCAATTGAGAACACAGATCATCAATGATTTAATGACCAATATTTTTTTCAATCTGATCGAGACAGAGGACAGGATTGCAGCGGATGAGCGGTTTGAAGGTTTAAGCAGCAATGATGCCCTGGAGATCTATAAGGTGCTATCTGACCAGCTGATCCGCACCCATATTTATGCCGCACATATCGGAAGCGGGATCAGCAGCAGAATCGCAATGTCCATACTGTCGTCCGGGAGTTTCCTCTTATAGAAGATCTTTCCGTCTCCCCTGAAGGCATAACGATATTGGATACGGTGTATGTGCCGCCATTAATGTAAAAGGTTGCTTTCGCCGGATTTTTCGGGTTTACTTCGGTGGCACTGGTTAACATAATGCTGGAAATAACATCCGTATCCACACGGTACGTATAGTCCGGGGCTTCCAGCTCTTCGGAAGGCACATCTTTGTAGCTTACAATGCCGATGCCCAGGGAAGAGATAATGGCATCATCCGACACTTTTCCAGAGGTGCTTCCAGTCCATGCAGGGTATCCAAGATCTGATTTTTCTAAAAACAGCGCAAGCGGCAGGTTCTGGTGCGTCAGGGAGGGAAGCACTCTTCTTAATGCACCTCCGGATAACTTGTTATAAAGGGCAGCCTCCGTTGCTGTCATGGCATAGTTTTTTCCATTGTGCGTGAAGTAGGCAATGGGTTCGATCACCAATTTGTAATCCCCATTAATCAGATTCTCAAAGGGGATGCCGGTTTTGGATGCGATAAATTTAGCTGCATACTCTGAGCAGATGTAGCGTTTTATCGCAGCAATGCTGGCTTTGTTCACAGATCCGCTGATGATTCTTGGTAGAGCGACGGCTGGCTTTGAGTAGGTGTAGGAGGCATTAATGGAAAGCGATGAGCCCGCAGTATATTGCAGTTTGGACACTTTTCCAAAGTTTAACACCGTGGAGGAAATGTTGCAGTTTGATAAATCAATGGGAGTAGCAACAACGCTGCCTCCCGTGGTAACGACTGTAACCCGAACACCATCCTGGTTATTTCGCCAGACGTTTAGTTCGGATCCTGTACCAAAAGATCCACCGCCTCCATCAATATTTCCATCACCCATGCAGAAACTTATGGATAAAAGAAAAATCTGCATGTAAAGCGGTAATGTAATATTAGGAAAAATAAAAACAAGACTGCTCATATATAATACAGAAGCAAGTAGGCAACTCCAATAAGAATAGAAATGGAAACCTCCTGAAAAACTTCTTAAAAAGCACATAAAGATTAACTGAAAAAGAAATAATAATATTTCATTTCGAAATAATATTCCCATTATAAGCATTTTGCTTAATTCCGATCCAAGACTTTTAATTACGAAGATAATTTGTTCTGCCTGGTAATTACTTATATTATATTTCTGCTTTATATTTGCTTTGAAATTATTCATATAGCTGTTCTCCTATCGTATATGTAATTAGAATATCAACTCTGATGAATATTTACGTATATTTGACCTAAATGAGATATATTTTGCTTAAGCATAGTAAAACTTGATTCTTGAGATGAAAAATAAGATTTAGATGAAGAAAAACTGCAATCAAGTTAAAAATGCATAGTGTTTGATAGAATAATGTATAATAAATAGCTATTACGAAAGATAAAATATGATGGGAGCAAAGATAAATGGAAAGGAAAAAAGTAGGAAATAGGATAAGAGAATTACGAGAAATGCATAACTATACCCGAGAAGGAATGGCTGAGATGGTAGAAATATCGCCCAAGTTTTTGTATGAAATAGAATCTGGGAAAAAAGGATTTTCATCAGACGTTTTGTGCAAAATAGCAAGAACACTTACTGTAAGTTGTGATTATATTATGTATGGTGAAGAACATAGTTTAAGAAATGGTGAAAAAATATATTATATATTGAATCAATTGGAAACTGAACAGGCAATCAAAATACAGTTTATTTTAAAAATATTGATTGAAATATGTGATGCAATGTAATATAAAGGTAAGTCGGTTGAGATGTTATGTGAAGGACTACGGAGAGAAAAAACTTGATCTGTTAAAGTACCGCCGCAACTGTTTTTTCAAGTACAAATTACCTAAAGGTATTTTTATTATACAAGAAACAGAAGGAGCATTGATAGCACCAAAAAAGTATGATACGATTAATTATCAAGATTATGTGTTGTATTAGTGTAAAAATTACATGTAATATTTTATAAAAGACCGTTTTGCCCTTAGAGCCCTTAGAGTTGGACGAATATTTGCCATAATGTATAATGAACAAGGAGAGGTAGGAAAGTTATATGAAGAAATTATTAGATACAAAATTTGCACCTAGAAAAATACTACTATTAATGATGAGTGGTATTTTTTTTATGGGATGTGCGGATAATACCGATGAAAGTGAAGCGGTTTATCAGGCGAGTACCATTCCTATCGAATCTGGAACCGAAATAAGTGTAGATTTAGATGGAGATGGGAAAGAGGATAAAGTGCGCGTTGAAGATAACGGCGATAGCGATGACTTAGCAAAAGATGGTACACGGCTCATAGCGAATGTGAATGGCGTAGATACGGCAATAAAGGATTATGAAGGATATGTTTATAGTTCGAGGATTACTACCGGTGATCTATCAGGAGACGGTAAGGCGGATGTATTATTGAAAAGATATATCTTTGGAAGTAATTATGGCGCTACTGAAATTTATATTCTGCATTTAGAGGATAGCGGTTGGGTGGAATATCCATATAACTTTATACATAATCCAAATATTGATTTAGAACAGCCGGATAAATTCGGTGATGTTGAGTACTGGTGGGATATAGAATCGTATATCGGGGCAACCTTGTTTGAAAAAGACGGAAAAACGATGGTTCGTTTTATCTCATTACAATATGAAGTCGATGACGAAAACACGGTAAAATGTACAGAGGTATCTTATCGGAAAGATGGATGGTATATAGAAGATATTAGGTTGATTGATAATTATTACGATAAGAGAGAAGAATTACTAGCACCGTGGGAAGGTTGAGCATATTTTTTCCTAAGTTTTGTTATATTAGGTTACAAATCGAATACTTTGAATATTTGTTGACAGTGATCCCAGAACACATGGAAGACACAGATCGCAGTTTTCTGGAGAATCTGCTTCCCTGGTCACCAAAGCTGTCGGAGAACATCCAAAAGTAAATTTACTGCAGGCCGCAAAAGCGGCCTATGGTTGTCAAGGTACTCGTTATGGAACTTTATGATATTCTATTCAGTATGATACCGAATATGAAAGTGTTTTGGGACTTGGGATATATACCCTTACTATTTAAATATTACTGTGATACAGAAAAAGGATGATTCATATTGGGGTGTGGTGAGAATGTGGGTACAGAAGAAAATATAGTGCATGGATCGGAAAGTGATTATTCTATTATTTGCAACTATGAATTTTTTGGTGTGAATAATACAGATTTGATTGTAGCATTGTGTATGCGAAGATAAAGAAAACGGAGGGTATAGCGAAATGAAGTATATTAAAATATTACCAGTATGGTTATGTGTTCTTTGCTTGACAGGATGTTGTGAAACAGAAAATGAAATAGGTGCAACGACAGAAACAAATAGTGAAGGTGAAACAGAAGGAACAGCGTTGCAGGAAGCATATGCAAATGAATCAAAATATGAAGAAATTATACAAATAAATGAGGAAGAAGAAAATTTGGATGAAAGTGATTCCATAGAAAAAATAGAAAAATATAAGATACCGGAACAATCATTTGATGTTTACTTAGATGACTGGGGCGAGGTTACATTTGTATCTTGCAGGCCATCGCCTAATGAGCTTATTGATTGGAAAGTTGCTTCATTTTATTTAATCAGAGATGATGAGATATTATATAAATTTCCCTATCGGTTTGAAAATAATAGTTCAAGGGGGTATATAGGAACATTTTATAGTGTTGGTGCAGTTGGTTTTCGCGATATAAATGATGATGAAAAAGAGGACATTATAATAATAACATATTATCACTCAGGAGCAGGACCAACGGGTATGGTTCCACGTCCCGGTGTTACAATATATTTAGCAGGAGAAAATGAATTTTATCTTGCAGAGGATATGATAACAGATGTTGAAGCGAATATTATAGAACAGGATAGGACTATTGCAAATATATATAATTTTTTGATAGAAAAAGAACCCATTATGCAGGAACAATGGGAAGATACATATAGAGATATTATAAGTAATATAGATGATAATTTAGTAGATCCCTATAGTTTAAGAACAGATTCAAATGAGTACTATTATATCGCAATACATGATTTTGATAATAGCGGAGAGCCTGAATTAATAATAGGAGACAGCGTATCTGTGGCCATATTTACTTATACAAATGGTACGAGTAAAAAGGTTGCCGATTTATATGAGCCTGTGAATTGGGGAGGGATAAATGGGCTATGTTATAAAGACAATAAGCTGCTTCTTGTAAATGCTGGTTCTGATGGATGCGGATATGTAGGCTTCACCTATGATAAGGGAAAGTACTTAACAGGAATTTATGATGACTATAACCCGGAGGTGGCAACCATCAATGAAAAAAAAGTTAAAGGAGAAGAATTTAGGAAGCAATTTAATTTAACTGAATTTCGGGAAAGTGATAATAGTCTTCCACGTATTAAACTTTGGGAAAATGTTGGTAGCATTCCACGTATTAAAATAGGATTTGAAAACAAGGGTACTTTAAAGATAGAAGATGAAGAGATGGTAATAGATGATTTGGATTTCAGCGTATTGCAGTGGTAATATAGTAGTGATATGAACTGTTTACTTTTAGAGAGAACAATTATCACCCCTGATAATATAGTCAGGAGATGATAATTGTTTCACAGATAATCCTTATTTTAACTACTTTGAAATTGTTTAAATCTTTAATAGGCAGGAATAATATGATTCAGCATAACCTCTTCTGCTAGGTGTATCAAGATAGTATTTGCTGTTACAAATATTTGGCTCCTGAGAAAACCGATCTAATGTTAGCCAACTAGAGTTGGCACAAGCTGATTTAACGTCCTCCCAAGTATCTTGATTATAACATCGTTCATATAGTGCTGTAAAATAGTCTGCTGCTTTTTTTACACTGTTAATAGTGTCTGTATCCTTCAAGAAATTAAAACAAGTTACCGCCTGACTATCTTCATAGGTGCCACTACTAGTTCCCTCTTCTAAAATAAATGCTGCCTGTATAGCGATATCTGTTTTAGAACCGGATACAGAATTTGCATATGCTTCAAGATTATCACTTCTAGGCGGTAACCACTGGCAAATACCAACGGAACCTTGATCACCGCTCCATTTAGTATTAAAAGAACTCTCTGCATGAATATTTCCCATTATTCCTGCAATAGCAATTTTTCCAAAACCGGCATTGAGTAAGCACTCATATACGACTTGCTGATTGGGGTCGAAACGTTTATTGATATCGTCAAAGTTGACGTTATAAATGGCAGCATCTAGTGCGATAAGAGTTTTTTTATCTGCTTTGCCATCAATAGTAAGGTTGTTTTCTTTCTGGAAAGTTCTTACAGTGATATCTGTTCCACTACTAAATTTACCATCAGGTGTTCCGCAATTATATCCTATTTTGTTAAGTTTTGTTTGCATTGTTTCAACACCAGCACTGTATCGTAGTTGACTATCAAACTGATAATATCCCATTCCAGAAAGAACCTGATCATATGTATACCGTGAGTTATCGTAGCCAGGGATGGGAATATAGTTTTCAGGAGCAGTAGCAGTTTTGCGTGGAGATGCAATACATTTGTCGTAGTCCATTCCGCTAAATGTGGAGTTTGCCACACTAATTTCAGCAAATTGATCATACGCCCAGTTTTCAGGCATTTTCTGACCTATATTGCATGTGAATCCGGAGGACATATCGCATACAAAACTGCTGGTGCAAAGATCCATTTCAGCCAACTTTGTACATATGTAACGGGGACCATATGCTCCAATCTTATAGGCATTACCTAGAGCTGTCTTGACACTTCTAAAGTAAGGAAGAATTTTACTTTCAACATCTGCCATTAAAACATCATAATCTACGCAGAAATATATTGTAGCAGAGGATGGAAAACCAAGGTTCTGTGCTGCTTCTTTGGCAGTCAGTGCATCTTCAGTTCCTTGTTTTGCTGTAAAGTAGGATGCTTTATTACCTTGTGTTTGGAAAATAGGAAAAACATTTAAGCCTGCGGCTAGTAGTATTTCCAGTTCATCAAATGTCATAGCTTTGTCAAGCGTCCCATTTGGAGTGTTTGTCAAATATCTTCCCACATCTGTGTATCCTGCCTGCTTAATAGCAGCAGCGTTTTCAAGTGTAATTTTTTTTGATGTGTCTAAAGCGGTAGCTTTTCGATCAGAGGAACCACAACTTGTAATTAGAGAAGCCCATGATTGTTTGCCACAGACACCATCTGCTTTTAAGCCAACAAATTCTTGAAAAGCATATAAGCTGTTATATGTATCTGTATCAAATATTCCATTAAAAGATCCCGGATAAAATCCGTTAAGTGTTAAACACCATTGCAATAGTCGCTTTGAATTTATGTAACCGCTAGTATTCTTTGAAAGAGTTGGTGCTTTGCCTAGTGTACCACTGCCAAATAAACCGTCAACAGTTGTTCCCCATTCTATTTGTATTGCTTTGATCAAGTTTTTGTGTGATTTACGTTCCCATCTCCCATTGGGAGCAATTAATCCAATAGTTGCACCGTAATTCTTATTAAGCCCTATCTGGATTTCGTGTCGATATGTATCATATATATCATCTGTACTCTGAAATGTATAGCCGTCTGTATTCATAATGCCCTGAAGCACATAAGGATATACAACTTTATCGGCTGTGATACCAGCGGCTACTTGGAATTCATAAACAGCATTAGCAGTAAAAGGACCAAAAATACCGGTAAATCCCTTTGGAGAAATTCCTTTACACCACAATGACCCTTGTAATATATAAATAATATTTCGAGGGATTTCGGAATCTGGTATGAGACTTTCTCGTAGGGTAGGACAATTGTTGAGAGTGTCGTTGCCAAATACTCCATCAGGCTTGCTGATGCCAATTTCGAGTTGCAGAGCATAAATTAATGCTCTGAATGTTGCATTACCAGTTATTCCATCCTCAACTACCGTAGGAAAACCAGATACTTCTCCATAGGTTTTGTTTAGCCATTCTTGTGTTTGTAATACTCTTGAATCCATATAATTTACCACCTTTCAGTATTTTTTAAGTTTACATTTAGAATAAAGCCTTTATAAAGATTAAGGTAAACTTGATTTTTTGATGACTGCACGAATGTGCGAATCTGAAACGTTGATTACAGAACTTCCGTTTGTTCGGATATTCCTTCCATAAGATCTCTTAAAAAATTTCTGTAAATACGACAGCGTGGATAATCCACGATTTGTTTAATTTCAATTTGGTAATCCATTTTGATTCCTCCTCATATTTTGAGGTGGATAAGAGATTTATATAGATAAGGTGGTATAGATATTTTATTGACATTTACTGTTCAGATGGCAAAATAGGGTGGTAATAGGATGGTTTATTTTTAAGCTGAGTCTCAGAAAGCACAGTATAGGCGCTTTTCTGCTACAAAAGGCAATGGTCTGCAACACCAGTATCCACCGGTTCAAATCCGGTCTGCGCCTCTCCTGAAGGGCCTCAGAAACTTCTTGTTTCTGGGGTTTTTTCTTGTCCAGAAACAATCTTCAAAATATCGTTTAAATTTATCGCTATGACGTTTTGAGTCAGGTACAAAGCATACATTATCAAAAACACTTTGACCAGGAGTAGAACGAGTGGTACCTATTATTTTATCAGTTGGGATGCATGTAAAAGTGGTTTGGCGGTCAGGTAAAGGAGTATAGAGATCATTTGGGTATGCAGGACGTAATACTTTACTTTTTGCCAATGCAATGTCATTTGCATTCATACCAATTTGAGATAGTACGTCTTCAAGATTATCTGATACATGAATAGAGACCTCTGTTGAATAATGTAGTATCATTGTAACCTCCTTTGCTTTAGGTGAACTATACAGATAGAAATAGTGAGTTTCTCAAACATAGTACTTCGTCGGATGTAATATTTGTATAAATAATAAAAATCATTGTGGTGTTGTGTTGTTTAGAAACCAGTCAGGTGTATTAGTATTTCCCAAATTTTGATAATAAGCTTGTGGCGATGCACCAGTATATTTTTTGAATACACGGCTGAAGTAAAGCGGATCATCAAAACCTACCAAACGCGAAATATTGGTAATGGTCATGGAATTAGACAAAAGAAAATCTTTGGCTTTCTCAATGCGCTGGTAATTTAGATAATGCATGGGGGACATCCCCATACGATCCTTAAACATATGTGAAAAACTACTTTGACTTAGTTTGCAGTAATCAGCCATGGAAGCCACAGACCATTTGTTTGCATATTTAGAGTTTAATTCAAGTAGTAGCCTGTCAAAGGAAAAATCATTATCCAAAGGTCTGGAGATACTATAAAAGGAACGATGAATAAAGCATAGGAGAATATAAAAATTATGCAATACAATGTCTTCATAAGATATTTTTTTTAGTTGTAGTTCGGTGATAATATCCTGAAAGAGTAATTTCAAATATAGCCTTTCACCAATATAACAATTCTTTATATCGTATTGTTTTAATATATTTTCACATTCATTACCAGTAAAATGTATCCAGTAGATCTCAGGTTTTTCCTTTGCATAATAGGAATAATACTGAGGTATGCCTGGACGATATAAAACAATATTTCCTGCCGATAAGGTAATCCATTCATTATTCAAATAAAAATGCCCACTTCCGCGGTGAATGTATATTATTTGGTAATCCAGTCTGCCATTTTTACGATTGCAGAAGTAATCCTGTGTCTGAAAGACCTGCTTCCCACAACAATTCACTATCAGAGGAACATCTTGATCGTAATAACCTGTAATTTTTCTTTCTTCTCTTAAATGACCGCTAATATTTATCATATGACTACATCAACTCCATCCTTTATAAACAACGTAATCATAACATACAAATGCAGAAAAATCCATATTAAAAGCATTTATGTTAATAGTATGTAAATAAATATATGCTAATATATCTATATAAAACAGCGCAAATCCAGAAAAGGAGAGTGACCTTTTGAAAAAACAGATAATTCTATTAATGACAGATACCACAAGAAAAGACATGGTGGGATGTTATGGTAATAAAAAAATGTTTACGCCAAATTTAGATGCACTGGCGCAAGAGGGAATTCGGTATGAGAATGCATACACTTGTCAACCGGTTTGTGGTCCGGCAAGAAGTGCAATTTTTACAGGCACGTTTCCTCATTCAAATGGAATGGTAACGAACGGAGTTCCATTGGGGGCAAATGTAAAGACTATTGGACAAAGACTGACGGACAATGGTATTAAATGTGGATATATAGGAAAATGGCATTTGGATGGTGGGGATTATTTTGGATTAGGTTGTTGTCCCGAAGGCTGGGATGCAGATTACTGGTATGATATGAAATGCTATCTGAATGAGCTGAGTGAAAATGAACGTGTATGTTCGAGGCAACCAAATGAGTCATTTCAACCGGATTTTTCAGAAGAATTTACATATGCTCATAGATGTTCGGATCGCGCAATCAGATTTTTGGATCAATACAAAGAAGAAGACTTTTTCCTTACGGTATCATATGACGAACCTCATGGACCGTCGTTATGTCCTGCACCTTATAATACCATGTACAGAGGTTTTAAATTTGAGCCTTCTGCTAAATTTACAGATGACTTGAAAAATAAACCTTTAATGCAACAACTGTGGGCCGGGGATAAGCTGACAGCAGATGAAAAACAGATCAACCAAAGTTCCGAAGGATTAGCATTATTCCTGGGATGTAACAGCTTTGTTGATTATGAAATGGGAAGAGTTCTGGATGTGATTAAAGAAAAGATGCCCAATGCTATGGTTATCTATACCTCTGATCATGGAGACATGTTGGGGGCACATAGGCTGTTTTCTAAAAACGCAGCTATCTATGATGAGGTGACTAATATTCCGCTGATCATTAAAGGTGGTGAAAAGGGAAAAGTAATTACAACACCGGCATCTCATATTGATATTGCTCCGACAGTGATGGACTATTTTGGATTACATATTCCGAAGTTACTGGAAGGAAAGAGCATGCTTCCACAGATATACGATACGACAATTAAGATAAACAGTGAAGTTTATACAGAGTTTACCAGATATGAGATAGATCATGATGGATTTGGTGGGCTTCAAATTATGAGAGGTGTCATTTCGGAGAACTATAAATTGGCAATTAATCTGCTTGACAAAGATGAGTTTTACGACTTAAAAAAGGATCCAGATGAAATGGTAAATGAAATAGATAATCCGGAATACTTGGAGATAATTCTGGAATATCATAGAAAACTTGTCACCCATATGAATGCAACTCGAGATCTTTATCGTGGTTATCAATGGTCTCTTAGACCCTGGAATAAAAATTTTAGTCCAAGTTGGGATAACGAAGGGTTTACAAGACAACGAGAAAATGAGGAATATGAGCCTCGTCAGTTGGACTACGATACAGGGTTACCTATAAAAGAAGCTGTCAGAAGCAAGTATTTATATGAAATGGGGGGAGAACAATGACAAAGACAAAATATGCGGTCGATGCAGCAACAAGAAGAATTCGATTTAAAAGAAAATTAAAGTTAAATCTATGGTGTTGGATGTTTATGTCGCTGGCAGTTGGATTTTATATCTTATTCCAAGGGTATCCGATTATATGCAGTATTCAGTATTCACTGTTGGATTGGTCGGGAATGACATCTAATGCAACGTTTATCGGCTTACAGAACTATAAAGAGCTGATGCATGATGAATTGTTTTGGAATGCTTTTATAAATAGTTTTAAGTACATGGTAATGATAGTTCCGTTAGAACTTGCGGTGTCTTTGTTCCTTGCATATCTGCTAAATGATGAAAAAATGAAAGGACGTGGATTATACCGTACAATGTATTTTGTTCCTGTAGTTACGACTGCTTCTGTAGTGGGAATTATCATGATATTCATTTTGGGAGTTCAGGGACCGGTCAATCATCTTTTGGTCACACTACATATTCTGAAAAACCCGATTAATTTTCTGGGAAACGCAAAGTATGCGCTGCCTACACTGGTAATCATTTCGCTTTGGAAGGATTGCGGAACATATATGATTTACTGGCTGGCAGGACTGCAGGGAGTTTCGAAAGATGTATATGAAGCGGCAACCATTGATGGTGCAAACAGAAGACAAACTTTCTTCCATATTGTGTTGCCTCTGATTGCACCCACAGGAGGAATTATTGCAATATTATGTGCCATAAATTCTTTGAAGGTATTTGATATTGTGAAAACAATGACGGAAGGTGGCCCTTATTATGCAACAGATGTAATCGCAACGTATGTATATAGAACCGCATTTTCAAGTGAGATTGGAATGCCAAGACTTGGCTATGCGAGTGCAGCAGCTCTGTTCTTTGGAGGCGCCGTTATAATAATAGGAATACTTCTGAATGCAATGAAAGACCGTCTACAGAAGAATGTACAATAGGGGGTGGAACAGATGAGCAAAGAAAAAAAGATTCATATCGTTAAATCTGTGATTAAACATGGTTTGCTGCTTTGCGTTGGATTTTTCTGGATATATCCTTTTTTATGGATGATTTCCGCCTCGTTTAAGGGCCAGAATGAGTTCTTCCAAAACCGTATGGGATTGATTCCGGTACAGCCGACAATCGACAATTTTATTCGTATCTGGCAGAAAGCGGATTTTGGCACTTATTTTATCAATACAATTATTGTAACAGCATTTTCGGTTATCATTGTGCTGATTATGACGATGATGGCGGGATATGCTATGGGACGTTATAAATTTCTTGGCAGAAACCTATGCATGGCAGTTTTCTTGGCCAGTATTGCTATTCCGCTGGTGAGTACAATTATACCGACCTATGAAGTAGTCAAAGGAATGAATCTGGTAGGTACCAAGCTTGGATTGATCTTATCACAGGCAGGAGGAGCGCATGTTATCTTTTTGCTTCTGTTTACCAGCTTCTTTCAATCTGTACCAAATGAGTTGGAAGAGGCATCTAAGATAGATGGATGCAATTATTTTCAGACATTTTTCTATATTATGATGAAGCTGTGTAAGCCTGTCGCAACGACAGTAGTCATTATGGAAACCATTTGGGCTTGGAATGCATTCATGCTTCCTTTGGTATTAACTTTGAATAATCCGTCATCTAGGACACTTGCGGTTGGGTTATATGCATTCAAAGGAGAAAATACTGTTGATTGGACAGGCATTGCTGCCGGAGGTTCTATAGCTGTAATCCCGGTTATTATATTATTTGTTTTAATGCAGAAGCATTTTGTGGAAGGAATTGCCGGAGCTGTTAAAAGTTAATTGAAAACAATAATTTATATCAAAGAGAGGAGAAAAAGAAATGAAATTAAAACGACTTGGTACACTGTTATTGACTGCTATAATTGCAGCAACAACCCTGGCAGGATGTGGTGCAATGCCCTCAACAGGTAATGGAAATGAGACAGGCGAAAATGCAAGTGTCATAGCAGCAACAGAAGAGGACCCCAATGGGCAAATAACACTTCGGGTTGTTGACTGGAGCGATGGATCTGCTACACAAAGAGAGGAGTTTCATAAGAAGTTCGAAGAAGCACACCCTGATATTAAAATTGAATATACTATGCTTACAGTAGATCAATTCAAAAATACTATTGTTACTATGATTAAATCTGGTGAGGGACCTGATTTGTTTCCGATTCCGGTGGGACTTACTTTAAATACAGCGGTAGAAGAAGGGTGGTTCCAGCCGATTAACGATTATGTAACCGATGAATTCCGAAATAAGTTTGATCCGGATGCCTTTGCAGAGGGAGTTACTGATATTGGGGATGACTGGTATACAGTTACAGAACAGATGCCAATCATTCAGTGCTTATTCTTCTATAATAAGGATATTTTGAACCAGGCAGGTGTTACGGAGGTTCCCACAACATATTCAGAGTTTAGAGAAGCCTGTAAAAAAGTTACAGAGATGGGGAATGGCAATGTTTATGGTCTGATTGATGGCGGAAAACAGATGAACCGTATGGACGTTATGGCAAGATCCCTGGCTGCAGCAGCTGGTGGTAAGGTAGCTGCAACGCAGAAAGTGCTGACGGATAATGGAGTGGCGCCTTACGACAGCAAGGAAATGAATGATGCGCTTGGATTTATTAAAGGTCTGGTAGATGATGGAAGTATTCATCCGGATACTATCAATATAAGTGCTCCGGAGGCAAGAGAATTATTTGCACAGGGACAGGCGGCATTCCTCTGCCAGGGAATGTGGTGTGTATCCCAGTGGGATGCAAATTATCCGGATTTGAATTATGGAGTTATGGCAGTTCCTGTTCCTGACGGAGTAACAAACACTTATGTTCAGGCGGGTGAATTATCTCCGTGGATGGGTATCTATAAGCAGTCCAAACATCCCAAGGAAGCAGCTGAATATTTAATGGCACTGTATGATGAACAATATGGATATCAGCAGAGCAATGTGGAAAGTGGAAGTTTTGTGTCTTGTATTCCGGAAATCAATGAAAAATACATGACCAATGAGCATATGAAGCAATACTACACAATTGCAGAGGAAACATCCAGAGTAGTTCCTACTTTAGTAAAGAGAGATGAGAAAGCAAATGATTTTTATGCAGAAGTAAAGGATGTACAGCCTAGCTTAGGAGCAATTGTGCAGGGCATTATTTCCCAGAGTATTACTGACTATGACAGTGCATTAAAGACACTGGCAAATGATACAACTACAGAGTGGAAGCGTGCTTCGGAGGCAGTTGGAATGGATTATAGCTCATTGGAATTTCCTAACTGGGATGCGACGAAAGACTACACGGATGCGGATTACGAGACATTGAAGTAAGTGCATAAATTAAGAGAGTGCAGAAAATGATGCGATGACTTAGTTATAAAGGAAATCGCATCGTTTTCTGCATATAGGTAATGTAGTATTTTAAAATATATTGAGAGACCAGCCATGAAAGAAAAAAACAAGAAAAAAATGCTATTGAAACTGTTTTTATCTACCTTATATCTGAGCGCATTTACTTTTGGTGGGGGATATGTGATCGTTACACTGATGAAGAAAAAATTTGTAGATCAATATCACTGGATAGAAGAAAATGAAATGCTTGATCTAGTGGCAATCGCACAATCCTCTCCGGGAGCGATCGCAGTAAATGGAGCCATTGTTGTAGGGTATAAGCTGTCAGGCATTCTGGGAGCGTTGGTAGCAATCCTTGGGACGGTACTGCCTCCGTTTGTGATTTTATCAGTAATATCTGTATTTTATAAAGCCTTTAGAAATAACTGGTTAATCAGTCAGCTTCTGGAAGGCATGCAGGCTGGGGTCGGAGCGGTAATTGCATCCGTCACGTTGGATATGGGGATTCCAATCGTGAAAGAGAAGGAAGCCGTGTCGCTGATTATAATGGTAGGAGCGTTTGTTGCAGCCTGCCTGTTTGGTATAAATGTTGTGTATATCGTAATCGTATGCGGAATAATTGGCATAATCCGTACACTCCTGTTAAATAGGAGGAAGATGAAATGATATATTTACAGTTATTCTGGAGTTTTTTACAGATAGGGTTGTTCAGCTTTGGTGGAGGATATGCAGCAATGCCTTTGATACAGGGGCAGGTTGTAACCAGCCATGGATGGCTTACAATGTCGGAATTTACAGATCTTATAACGATATCTCAGATGACCCCGGGACCGATTGCTGTTAATTCGGCTACTTTTGTAGGACTTAAAATAGCAGGAATACCCGGAGCAGTAGTAGCAACGGTAGGATGTATCTTACCATCCTGCATTATTGTAACGATTCTTGCAAAATTATATCTGCGATATCGGAGCATGGATATGCTTCAAGGTGTATTACATTCGCTTCGACCAGCGGTGGTGGCAATGATCGCTTCGGCCGGAGTCCAGATTCTTATAACAGCCTTTTGGGGAAATGGAATAGAAATATCCCTATTTGGAACAAAATGGATCATGATTCTGATATTCGCAATATGTATATTGCTGCTGCGTAGTACTAAGCTGAACCCCATTTGGGTAATGGTATTGGCAGGAGTGATGAAGTTAGCTATGTCAGTATTAATATAGGAAAGCAGACAGGAGAAATATATGCCACCGATTAGTGTACTTATAAAACCATCATCAGGATTATGCAATATGAAGTGTGATTACTGTTTCTACTGCGATGAAACAAAAAAGAGAGCACGGGAATCCTATGGATTTATGACAGAGCAGACACTCAAAAATCATTTTCTTGTAGGACTCTCTGTAGACGGCACAAAAGAGATTCATGATTGTTATCGACATACCAAAGATGGAGCATCAGCATTTGACCGAATCAGATCTGTAGCAAAGATTATGGATCAGTGTGGCGTAGATTATAATATTCTCACGGTGGTAACAAACTATCATATCCAGGTATATGAGTAAGGGAAAAAGCAATATATAAAAGCGAGTGGATTGTGCTTGCATAAAAATGCCATTTGGGGTGAGCGAGCACTAGAATTGGAAAGATTTTGGGAATGATTAATTTATTATATTAGGAAGAGGTATAAATGATGAAGGCAGATATCAGATGGCTGGATAATCCTGAGATTTTTAGAGTCAACAGAGAGGATGCACATAGTGACCATGCTTATTATGCAAGCTATAATGATATGGAGAAGAAATCAGACCGATGGGTGATGCTGCTGGATGGCTTATGGAAGTTTAGATACAGTAAGAATGCAGCATCGAGACCAGCTGATTTCTACAAAGAAGGATACGATGATTCGAACTTTGATATGATCAGAGTGCCGGGACATATAGAATTGCAAGGCTATGATAAAATACAATATATTAATACCATGTATCCATGGGAAGGACATGAGTATCGCAGACCTGCATATAGCATTGAAAATGCTGGAAATGGTGCTGGAATGTTCAGCGAAGCTTCGTATAATCCGGTAGGATCATATGTCTGCACATTTGATCTGCCTGAGACTTTTCAGGGAAATAGGGTTTACGTCTGCTTCGAAGGAGTAGAACAGGCAATGTATATCTGGCTGAATGGTGAGTTTATAGGATATGCAGAAGATAGCTTTACACCATCGGAATTTGATCTTACTCCATATATTAGGACAGAGGGAAATAAACTTTGCGTTGAGGTTCATAAAAGGAGTACAGCTGCATTTTTGGAAGATCAGGATTTCTTTCGCTTTTTCGGTATATTTAGAAGTGTTAAACTTAAGGCAAAGCCTTGTGTACATGTTGAAGACATTTTTATTCGCCCAATATTGTGGAACTCAAACATACAGGGAAATTTGGAAGTTAATGCAAAATTGTCCATGGTCTACGCAAAAGACATCAGGGTAACGGCGGTACTGAGAGATAAAGGAAAAATCTGCTGGAGCCAGGACATGAAAATGCAATACAGCGACAAGGGAACTTCGAACATTCTTCAGGTAACTGGTGCTCTTAAAGATACGTTACCCATATCCATTACTCCGTGGGATCATCACAAGCCATATCTTTATGATTTCTGCTTGGAGGTAAGAGATCAGGATAATTGTCTGATAGAAATTGTACCTTATGCAATTGGCTTTAGAAGACTTGAAATTATAGATAAAGTTATTTATTTAAATGGAAAGAGGCTGATTCTGACAGGTATTAATCGACATGAATGGGAACCGCATAAAGGAAGATGCATTACAGAAAAAGAAATGCGAATTGACTTGATGCTTTTCCAGCAGAATCATATTAATGCAGTCAGGACATGTCATTATCCAAATCAGATTCCATGGTATTATATGTGTGATGAAGCAGGAATATATATGATGGCCGAAACCAATTTGGAAAGCCATGGATCATGGCAAAAAATGGGTGCGATAGAGCCGTCATATAACGTCCCCGGATCAATACCTCAATGGAAAGAAGCAGTGATTGATCGTGCCCAATCGAATTATGAAACTTTTAAGAACCATACTTCCATATTGTTCTGGTCGTTGGGAAATGAGTCATATGCCGGAGATGATATTGAAGCAATGAATCAATATTTTATGGATCAAAATGACGGAAGACTAATACACTATGAAGGAGTATCTGTTAACAGAAGCTACGAGGATAAAATATCTCAAGTGGAAAGCAGAATGTATGCTACTCCGGATGAAGTCAGACAGTATCTTGATCAGAATGCAAAAAAGCCATATGTATTATGTGAATATATGCACTGTATGGGAAATTCTCTTGGTGGAATGGATTCTTACATGAACCTCCTGGACAAATATCCAATGTTTCAGGGAGGGTTTATATGGGATTATATTGATCAGGCGATTTATGTCAAGGATGAAGTGACTGGAGAACAGGTTCTTCGTTATGGTGGAGATTTCGATGACAGACCGTCCGATTATGAATTTTCCGGAAATGGAATTGTGTTCGCAGACCGAACAGAAAAGCCGGCGACTCAGGAGGTAAAATACTATTATGCAAAATATGAATAAAAAAATGTTGAAAATTGTATACGGTGATTGTACTCTGGGAGTATCGGGAGATAACTTTTCTTATATTTTTTCTTATGTGGCTGGAGGAATGGAGTCACTCGTAAAAGACGGAATAGAGTGGTTGTTTAGATGTCCTAAACCAGCCTTTTGGAGAGCGCTTACCGATAATGATCGGGGCTGTGGATTCCAAGTGCAGAGTGGAGCGTGGATGTCCGCTGATATGTTTATACATTGTGTGAAGAAACAAGTGATAGTTGATGACAAAGATATCGGATTACCATGTGCACCTTATAATAATGCATTTTCAGCCAATGAATATGCTGATCATGTAAAAATAATCTTTACCTATGAAACTATTACAATTCCCAAAACATTGGTGGAAGTATCCTATCAGATTAACAGTAATGGAGAAATTCTTGTGGAAAACCTCTTCCATGGAAGACCGGAACTTCCAGAGCTTCCGGTTTTTGGACTACGTATACTTATGCCGACGCTTGCAAAGGAATATAGGTATGAAGGGTTGTCGGGAGAAATCTACCCGGACAGAAAGAAGGGAGCCCATAGAGGTGTTTTCATTGAAAAACCGATTATGACACCATATTTGGTTCCGCAGGAATGTGGAATGCATATGGATACAGAATGGGTTGAAATATATCGAGATACTATACAGGATAATAGTATGCCGTCACCTGGTAAACATATGCTGAAAATATGTAAGAGTGGAGAAAATTTTCATTTTTCATGTCTTCCATATACGGCATATGAAATCGAAAATGCAACTCATCAGGAAGAGCTTCCGCCAGCAAGGAGAACTGTACTGTGTATTTATGGAGCGACAAGAGGCATTGGAGGAATTAATAGTTGGGGAGCCGATGTAGAACCATCGTATCATGTAAGTGCAAAAGAAGACATCCGATATTCATTTATAATTAGTTGACAAAATAAGAAAGGAGAAATTGTATGGGAGCAAAAAAATTAAACTATTCTGTTTGTATTGATGCAGTATTTCGGGAGAGTAAATTATCATTCGTAGAGGCAATGAGTGTAATTCACAGACTTGGATATAAAGCTTATGAATTTTGGTCATGGAAGGATAAAGATATTAAACGTATAAAAGAGGTTCAGAAAGAAACAGGACTAAAGACAGCAGCTTTCTGTACGGAGTTTATTAATCCTGGAGATCCTGAAAAACAGCAGGAATTCCTTGAAGGTTTAAAAAGGAGTATGGAAACGGCTCATGTACTTGACTGTGGAAGATTGATCGTACAGGCTGGATGGGAATATGAAACAGCTGCAAAAGGCATAACGAGAGATCAACATAGATGCACTTTCATTGATACTATGCAAAAAGCAGGGGACCTTGCGGCTGAGCAAAAAATAGAGCTTGTAATAGAGCCTTTAAATTTACTGGTAGATCATCCGGGATATCATTTGTCTACTTCGAGAGAAGCTTTTGACATATTAGAGAAAATAGATTCGGATAATGTGAAGATATTATTTGATATCTATCATCAACAAATCACAGAAGGAAATTTGTATTCTAATATATTTGACCATTTGAACCAAATAGGACATTTTCATGCAGCGGCTGTGCCTGGTCGAGGTCCTATTACCGGCGGAGAAATCAATTATACATACTTGCTTCAGGAACTTGCTGATAATGGATACGATGGATATGTTGGATTGGAATACATGACTGCCTTTTCGGCGGAAGAATCCTTGAAAAAAGTTATGGAAAATATATTGGTATAAGTGTTAAAAGAGCCCACATTAACTTGTGGGCTCTTGATTTCCATTGTATTTTTTACGGTATTCAGACGGAGAATAATGCGTTATTTTGTTAAAAACGCGATTAAAGTTAGAAATACTTTGAAATCCGGATTGATAAGCTATTTCCGTAATTGGCAGGGCTTCCTCACATAACAGTCGGGTAGCTCGCTGAATACGTTCGTTCGATAGATAATCATTAAATGTCATATGTGTATATTCTTTAAATAACCGTGAAAAATAAAAATGACTAAATCCAAAAATATCGGATATATCCTTTTGAGACAGATCTTTTTCACAGTTTTGAGAAATATAAGTGCATGCATTTTGTATTTTAATATAATTTTGGCTACTGCAATTGGAGGTAATCTGACTTGTATTTATATTATTATAAATATATTTACCTAAAGCCATCAGCATTGAATAAATCTGTATAGTACAAGCTGTTTCGGTAAAAGGGTCATGTGATTTAAAAATATGATAGGCTTCTTTCATGTGATAGGTTAATATTTCGTTTAATTCTGTCATATCCTCGCGGCCTATTTTGTGATAGGTTTTAAAATGCCTATAGTTAATCATTAGGTCATGACAGTTATAAATAAAGTTATCACCAAATTGAAGCAAGAGAGAACTATTTGAAGTTACAGATATATTGCTGTGCATTTCACCCGGCCAGATTAAGAGGAGATCCCCGGTGTCAAGGTGGTATTGCTCGTTTCCGACAGAGTAACTGCCATTATTATCAGTTGCGATAATAAACTCCGCAAATTCGTGCCAATGTTCAGGAAATGATCTTGGCGCACCCATGTAGGAAAATTTGACGTTATAATCAAGATCTGTAATTATGTTTTCCATTTTTTCAGAAGATTGCATACAAAGCCTCCTTTTGCTTATTCAATAGCAATTTATAAGCAATTACAATAACAATAATTTAAAACAAATTATCCGTAAATTTAGGAAAAGTTATACGATATAATATACAAATATACTACTATTTTTAGGCGATACAGTCAATATGTTTGTTAATTTTGTTACAAAATTATATTATTCAGTCAATGAGAATGAAATAAATGACAAAAAATAATAAGTACATAACAAAATATTATAAGCAAAAAATGCTAATTAGAGATAGAATACACTTACATACAAAACAAGCTTGTTAAATATGATGACGCAACTATTAATCGCTTTTTAATGAATTGAAGAGAGGGTACATTTATGGAAAAGAAAAAAGCATTAGCAGCGGTGATGGCGACAATGTTAATTGCATCTAGCCTGACTGCCTGCGGAGGCACCAAAGATACTGAAAATATGGATGCTTCTCAAACATCATCAGCTCAGACACAGGCCGTCAGCCTTGACGGAGACAAGACAACCACAGTAAAAACTGTAAAAATGGGAGATAATGATGTTGAAGTAGAAGTGACGGATATTGGGAAAACCGGTACCTTTACATTCTGGTCGGCATATACGGGTGACTCTGCTATATGGGAGCAGAAGAGAGTTGATGCATTCAACGAAGCCTATGCAGATCTTGGAATAAAGTGTGATTTACAGTTTGTACCTGATGGCGCAGGAATAAATAATGGTAAGCTCCTTAGCGCAATAGCAGGTGGAACTGCTCCTGATCTGATCGTGACAGACAATTCTATATCGTGTTATCAGTATGCGGCAGAAGGATCCTTTATGGGACTTGATGCAGTGTTAGACGAAATTGACTTGGATGTGTCTTCCTTTTTTGAAGGTTGCAAGGATGTCATGTATTATAATGACGTCTGCTATCTGATTCCTCAGGATACCAATGTTATCATGCTATATTATAATCCAGAAATTGCAAAAGAGTGCGGTTTGGATCCTGAAAATCCACCTAAGACCATTGAAGAACTGGATAGCTGGTCTGATGCGATGACAGTGAAAGCTGCTGACGGATCCTATAACAGGCTTGGAATTGTGCCGTGGCTTGATTCCGGAAATGAGGCATTTATCCTGCCGTATCTGTTTGGCGCGGATCCTTATGATAAAACAACTGGAAAAGTGGATTTAACTTCGGATAAAATGCTGAATTATATGGCTTGGATTCAGGGATATGCTAAAAAATATGATCCGGAAAAAATCAATGCCTTTACTTCTGGATTGGGACAGATGTTCTCCCCCGATCATCCGTTTATGACTGGAAAAGTAGGCATGACTATTACCGGAAACTGGTTTTCCGAGGCTTTAAAGGAGTATGCACCCGATGTGCCATACGAAGTATGTGCAGTTCCTGTCCCCGAAGGTGGACGCGCAAACAGTACAACGTTTGGAACCAATGTCTTTGCGATTCCTGCAGGAACAGACCCTGATAAAGCACAGTTAGCTGCACTGTTTATTAAATTTGCTGAACAGGGAAGTATCAATGAAGATAATTTCTCTGTGTGGAGATCCATTCCGGTTATCGATGCGGCATTTGATGATGTCAGCTTGACAAAAAATGGTGATGAAATGTATGCACTAGAACGTAAAATTGCAAACTCTCCTGAAAATGGAATTCCGGCACTTTGTTCTGTATCTGCAGAACTGTCGAATCAGTTTATTGCACTGAGACAGAACATGATATATAATCCGGATGCTGATGCAAAGGCTGCTTTACAGACTCTTCAGGATCAAATGCAGGCAACAATGGATGCGAAGTAAATAACAAGTGATTTCAGGCAGGATAAGGTATTGCTTTATCCTGTCTGAATAAGAGGAAACAATATGAAGAAAAATATGCGTCTTTACAAAATGGGAGTCTTCTTCCGAAAATTTATATTATATTTCATCCTTTTGTTCTTCGCACTGCTTTGGCTTATTCCTTTTTTCTTCCTTGTAATGGGATCGTTTAAAAGCACCAGCGAACTTTTTCAGGTACCGTTCAGATGGCTGCCAAAGCACTTTGACTTTGATAACTACATAAATATGTTTCAGCAGATTCCTTTTTTACGGTATTTAAAAAACACATTAATAATTGTCTTTTTCAGTGTAGTAGGAGCTTTGATTTCTAATTCTTTGATAGCATATGGATTTTCAAGATTACGCTGGCCCGGAAGAGATAAAGTGTTTATGATTGTACTTGCCACAATGATTCTTCCGTATCAGGTAACAATGATCCCTTTGTATTTAATGTTCACCAAAATGCATTGGGTAGGAACATTCCTTCCGCTGATTGTTCCGCAATTTTTTGGAAATGCATTTTATATATTTTTATTACGGCAATTCCTTACGGGAGTACCAAAAGAAATTACAGAGTCTTCGCGTATTGATGGAGCAAATGAATTTGAAATTTTCTTAAAAGTAATTATGCCAATCTCAAAACCTGCATTAGCATCTGTAGCAATTATGGCATTTATCAGAGCGTGGAATGATTTCCTTGGACCGTTAGTATTCTTGGGAAGTGATAGATTGTATACCTTATCACTTGCGGCATCAATGCTAAAGTCTAATTATGATCCCAACTGGGATTTACTGTTACCGTTAGGGGTTGTGATGGTACTTCCGGTCTTGCTTCTGTTTTTTGTACTTCAGAAGTATTTTATCCAGGGTATAACCATGAGCGGAATCAAAGGATAGGAGGCCGTTATGAAGAAAACAGTCAAAACGGAATTTAGCGAATATAAAAACTCGAGAATGAGAAGGGCTGAAGCAAAAAATGGTATTTTGTTTGTGCTTCCCTGGATTATAGGATTTTTAGGATTCACTCTGTACCCGATATTAAGCTCTTTATATTACTCTTTTTGTGACTATAGCGTTATTAAAGAGCCGGTATTTACGGGAGTAAAAAACTATGTCACCCTTTTTCATGACCAGACGTTTATTAAAGCATGTAAGAATACAGCGTACATGATGTTAATCGGGGTGCCGGTGACCACTTTTTTTGCTGTTGCAGTATCTGTAATTCTTAATAGCAAAAAATTAAGACATACTGGCTGGATGAGAGTTGTGTTCTTTATTCCAACGCTTGTACCTACCGTAGTGGCTTGTCTGCTTTGGATTTGGGTTATGCAGCCAGAAACTGGAGTTGTCAATACGCTATTAGGATATATCGGTATTAAAGGTCCCGGTTGGCTTGCAAGTCCTACATGGGCAAAGCCTGCATTTATCATGATGATGATATGGACCTGTGGAAATGCTATCATAATTTATTTGGCAGGTTTGCAGGATATTTCAGAAACATTGTATGAAGCGGCTGAAATCGATGGGGCAAGTTTTTTTAGGGAGACTATTTCCATTACGCTACCCTTGCTGAAGCCTACCATTTTATATAACATGGTTACTCTAGTGATTGGCGTCTTTCAGTGGTTTGCAGAGCCATACATTATGACACAGGGCGGACCCAATAATGCAACAATGTTTTATTCGCTTTATCTGTATCAGAATGCATTCACCTATTTTAAAATGGGATATGCGTCTGCACAGGCATGGATTATGCTGGTTGTAGCATTTGCGATTATTCTTATATTATTTAAGTTCTTAAAATTTGGAGAGTCAAATAATTCATAAATCAGACTGTGAAAGGTGAGTTGGGAGACATATGAAGATTGGTATTATGGGCTGCGGAGTGATCAGTAAACAGTATATTCAGGACATTCAGAGATTATACCGGGAACTGGAAATCTGTATGGTTGCGGATGTTCACTCAGATGTAGCAGAAAGGACTGCCCAACAGTATAATATTCTACGGTGGGGAACTCCGGATGAATTGTTGAACGATACAGAGACGGAGCTTATTATAAATCTGACACCGCCCAAGATGCATACAGAAGTAAATCGTAAAATACTGTTGGCAGGTAAACATGTATATTGTGAGAAACCGTTTGCTTTGACATTGGAAGAAGCACGGGAAATACAAGAACTGGCAAGAAAAAAAGGTTTGGCAGTGGGATGCGCACCGGATACCTTTTTGGGTAGTTCACTCAGTACTTGCAAGAAATTAATCAATGATGGGTGGATTGGAAAACCCTTATATGTAAATGCCAATATGATGAGTGCAGGAGTGGAAACATGGCATCCAAGACCTGAAGCATTTTATGAAGAAGGTGGAGGACCCTTATATGATATGGCACCATACTATTTATCTGCGTTAGTAAAACTTTTTGGATCTGTCAGGAAAGTGTACGCAAATGCGAAGAAAGGATTTGCTGAAAGAACAGTGTATACCAGTGAACGGTTTGGTTGCAAAATTCCGGTAGAAACACCTACTCATTTCGCAGTGATTGCTGATTTAAAAAATGGGATGCTTGCTAATATGAACTTTAGTTTTGATATTTCCAAAAGTACCATGCCGCACATGGAGATATATGGGACAGATGGAACCTTAGAAGCACCGGATCCTAATATGACCGGAGGGGTTCCGAAGGTATATCGAAGGGAACAAATGCTTGCAGAATGCTTTGGCGGACAGGATCAAAATGACGGAGGCTTTTGCACACTTCCCGAATTATATCAGGATGTGGGCAATTTCGTACGAGGAGCAGGTGTGGTAGATCTTGTTCATAAATTAGATAATAATGAGAAAGAGGATGCACAGCTGGCAGTTCATGTTGTGGATATTATTACAAGCATTATTAAATCTGCAGAAACAGGACTACCTCAAGTGTTAGAGACGGAATATGAAGAAAGGTAATGAGTTATGAGATTGGGGATCTCCACTGCATTGAAACATACAACACCTAAAGAATGGGCAGAAAAAATGGAACTGTTGGGATGCAAAGCTGTCGTTTTTCCTGTTGACTGTACTGCATCAGATCTATTAGTTGCAGATTACATGAATGAAGCAAAAAAACATGATCTGTTGATCGCAGAGGTGGGAATCTGGAAAAATGTTTTTGCTGTCAATCCAAAAGAAAGAGAAGAAGCTCGGGAATATGCACGAAGGCAGCTAAGGCTTGCAGATGAAATCGGTGCGGTCTGCTGTGTCAACGTTGCTGGAACCTTTGGCGGACCGATTTGGGATGGAGGATATCCTGAAAACTTTTCTACGGAAGCATGGAGTGAACTGGTCAGTTATACAAAAAAACTGATTGATGAGGTACGACCTCATCGGGTCAAATATAGTATTGAACCCATGCCATGGATGTATCCAACCGGCCCGGATGAGTATTTAAGATTAGAGAAGGATATAAATAGAGAAGAATTTGGGATTCATTTTGATTTTGTCAATATGATTAATTCCCCACAGCGATATTTTCACATCAATGAATTTATGCAAGAGTGTTTTGACAAGATTGGGGATCGAATATTGAGTTGTCACCTAAAGGATATAAGACTTAAAAGAGAATTGACTTTTCAATTGGAAGAAACCAACTGTGGAAATGGCATATTGGATATTGAACAATTAATTCAACATCTTCAGAACTATAATCACGATATGCCAGTAATTATTGAACATCTAGACACAGACGAAGAGTACTTAAAAAGTCTAACCTATGTGAAGAAACGATTACAAGATGCAAATGTAGTGTTTTAGGAGGATAAAAATGAAGATTGTGATTGTCGGAGCCGGGAGAGGTCTGGGACATGTATTGGCACAAATGTTGGCGGAAAAAGGTCATACTGTTGTCGCAGGGCTTAGAAGATTGGATGACACTATCTCTGAAAGAGAGAATCTAATTTATCTGCAGATGGATGCTACAGATGAAGGACAGATAAGGGATGCAGTACAATGGACAAAGCATCATGTGGGGGAAATAGATGCGGTTGTATACGTAGCAGGTATTTTACTTCAATCTGATCGCACAGAGACTCTGCTGACAGAAAGCTTAGATGATATTCGGAAACAGATAGAAGTAAATGCGCTTGGATTGATCACGGTATTTAGAGATTTTTTACCTGTTATCAAAAAGTCAGGATTGTTTATTGGAGTAACATCAGAAGGAGGTAGCTTTGCGAATGAAGGTAGCTTGTTCCCGGCATATGGGGTTTCTAAGACAACTGCCAATAAAATCATTCAGACATTGCGGGTGACAGTTGGCGAAAGCATAAATGTATATGCCGTGCACCCTGGGAGAATGAATACAGATATGGGAAGAACTACAGCACAGATAGAACCTGAAGAAGCTGCTATCGGATTTTGCAATATTCTTGAAGGAACAACGCATATAGAAAAGGATCAATGGTTTATTGATTATCGTGGTAATGCAATGCCTTTATAAATGGATGACAATATACGAGGAGGAAAGAATATGTCAATTGGAACAAAAAAGCTTGTACACATCGCATTTGTGGTGAGGGATCTTGACAAGGTAGTAGATGCTTGGACAAAAATACTTGGTATTGAAAGACCAAGAATATGGAATATACCGGGACCTGATGTTGCTCCGGTATTAACGAATGGACATCCGGAGATTTATACAAATTGCAGAATTAGTGTAATTCAATTGGAAAATGTTACTTTGGAGCTTACTCAGCCAGGAGATGAACCCAGCCCATGGAAGACATTCTTGGAAAAGCATGGGGAGGGAATGATGCATATGGCATTCCTGACTCCGGATGAGGAAGAGGCGTTCCGCACAATCAAGGAAGCATGCGGAACAGATGGATATTATCATATAGGTTATTATCCCGATCAGAGTTATTCATTTGTTGACACTTTTGACAGCTTAAAAACAGAGCTGAATATTAAGGTGGACAGAGACAACAGTGAAGTAATGAATAAAATTCGGGCCCAAATAACAAAAAACAATTAAGGAGGATAAGCTAGAAATGGATGTTAAGAAAATTGTCAGTCAGTCTAAATTTGCACAAGTAGGATTTGTGGTAAACGATATTGAGAAAGCAAAAAAGCAGTTTGCTTTGTTGTTTGGATGTGAAATACCCCCTACATGTGATTGCGGCACATTTGATGTGACACAGACACAGATTTATGGGAAACCGGCACCGGATGCGGCATGCGTCATGGCATTTTTTGATATGTCCCCTGGTGTTCAGCTGGAATTGATTCAGCCCAATGAAGAGCCTTCTGTATGGAGGGATTACCTTAATACCTATGGAGAAGGAATCCATCACATTGCATTCCAGGTGGATGATGCAGACGAAGTAGCTAAACGTTTGCAGGAGGAGATGGGTGCTACCTTTGAGCAGGAGGGCAATTACGGTGATGGAAGCGGAAAATATATTTATTTACTCTGCGAAGAAACGTTAAAATGTAGATTGGAATTATTACAGAGTTTTAATAAGTAATCAATTAGTTTGTTTTGTCCCTATTAATGAGTGTTTGTTAAGTATTGTTGTGTATGTGAGATCTTGTGCAGTGTCATTTCTGCACAAGATTTTCTTTTTAAATGTATTTATGGAATTATGAATAAAACAGGTAGTCTCGAAAAATTCAATGTAGGTTCACTGAAATTGCGGATTTTACATATATGATGATGTATGATTATTAACAGAACATAAAAGATACATTTAAAGGAGTGAGTTTGTAAAATAAGAATTGCAAAAGTGAGAAGAGGATACCACAAATCATTGTTTTGATGATTCGATGGTATCCTCTTTGTGGATTTCAGAATTTGTTTCTCAGCTTTCGGTATTCTCTCGGTGAATATCCTTTCAGCTTGTGAAAAAGCCGACTGAAATATAGCTGGTTATCATATCCGACGATTTTAGAGATTTCATTGATGGAATAGGTTGTTGCATCAAGTAGCATCTGAGCATTGTTGATCCGGGTTCCTACGATGAATTGCATTGGTGTGGAACCGGTGTATTTTTTGAAATTCCGGATAAACCAGCTGACACTCATTCCTCGTGAGGCTGCGTAATCCTCTATGTTGATGCTCTGATTATAATTTTCGCTGAAATAGGTCACTGCAGTGTTCATTTCCTGATCCAGGTATTCGCTTTTCAGAATATGTTCCCGTGTCAGTTCTCGGTGGAAATTGATTAGCAGATGACGAAGCAGAAGAACAAGCATTTCCTCATAGTCGTTTTGACAGTGTTGAAGCTCTATGATAATACTCTTGAAAATCCGTTCATATTCCATAGATGTGCCGATTTGGAAAACTCGTTCTTTATCCGGAAATCCATACTGACGCAAGATATTTTTTACATTGCTACCTGTAAAATGAATCCAGTATACTTCTGTCTTATCTTCTCCATAATATTCATATTTCTGAAGTTCCTTCGGTCTGTACAGCACAATATTACCGGCGGGAACAATCGTTTCGTTATCTACATTGTCAAAATGAAAATGCCCACAACCAGCAGTGATATAGATGATCTGATAATCCAGGCGTCCCTTTGGACGGTAGGTTGGCAATTTTGGATAGCTGGAAAGGCGATAAGTGCCACAGCTTCCTACAATCAGTGGACGACTTTTGTTTTTGAAATCCATGTGGGAGTGATTCAGATAACCAGTATTCATATACATAGAGCAGCACCTCTTTTCACACTTTTTATTATTGTATCATTTAGTGCATATTTTATCCAATCCAATTCATAGACATATTTTGCAGAATAAGATAAGCTATATATAACATAACAAAGGAATGCAAGCATATAAGTAAAGTATTAAGGTTTATTTTAGAAAAGCAAAAAACAAAAAAGTATATGTATTGAAGGAGAGCTATTTATGATTGTACCACGTTATTATGAAAACTTAAACGTACTGCACGAAAACACAATGCCAGCCAGAGCCTATTATATTCCAGCATCCAAAAGAATGGATAATTTGGTGGAACACAGGGAAGAATCAGACCGTATGCAGTTATTAAACGGAACTTGGAAATTCCAGTATTTTACCAGCATCTATAATATTAAGGATTCTTTCTTTGAGAAGAATTATGATACAGAAAATTTTGATGAGATTCAGGTTCCAAGTGTATGGCAGATGGCAGGATATGATACACATCAGTATACAAACATCCGGTATCCGTTTCCATTTGATCCACCATATGTGCCGCAGGATATTCCGTGTGGAGCCTATGTACATAATTTTGAGTACAGTAGAGATGAGAAAGCATCAAAAGCTTTTTTGAACTTTGAAGGAGTAGACAGTTGCTTTTATGTATGGATCAATGGTTCTTATGTAGGATACAGCCAGGTTTCCCATATGACCAGTGAGTTTGATGTTACAGATGTACTTCAGGATGGAACAAATACGGTGGCAGTGTTGGTAATGAAGTGGTGTGATGGTTCTTATTTGGAAGATCAGGACAAATTCCGTATGAGTGGTATTTTCCGGGATGTGTACATTTTGAAACGTCCAGAGCAGGCAATCAGCGATTATCATATAAAATCAAAGATTGAGGATATACTTGCAAAGGTAGAACTTGATGTGAAATTCTACTCTCCAACAAATGTAAAAATTTCGATTGAAGATAAAAATGGAGCAGTTGTAGCACTAGGAAGTATTGACGAAGAAGGAACAGCTGTATTAGAAATCGCAAGTCCGGAACTTTGGAATACAGAAAATCCATATCTGTATAAACTGATTCTTGAAACAGAAAATGAAGTAATTGTGGATCACATTGCATTAAGAAAGGTAGAGATTAAAGACCAGGTCATTTATCTAAATGGGCAGAAGATTAAATTCCGTGGAGTCAATCGACATGATTCCGATCCGGTTACGGGATTTACAATCAGTCTGGAACAGATTACAACCGATCTTACGTTAATGAAGCAGCATAATTTTAATGCGATCCGTTCCAGCCACTATCCGAACGCACCATTTTTCTATGAAATGTGTGACAAGTATGGATTCATGGTGATAGATGAAGCAGATATTGAAGCTCATGGTCCATTTATGATTTACAGAAAAGAAGACACCGATTACAATCGGTTCAAGCGATGGAACGAGAAGATTGCAGATGATCCGGTATGGGAAGAGGCAATCGTTGATCGTGTAAAACTCATGGTGGAACGTGACAAAAACCGTTTCTGTATTGTTATGTGGTCAATGGGAAATGAGAGTGCTTATGGCTGCAACTTTGAAAAAGCACTAGAATGGACAAAGAATTATGATCCAGACCGCATCACACAATATGAGAGTGCAAGATACCGTAATTATGATGAAACATATGATTACAGCAATCTGGATGTGTACAGCCGGATGTACCCGGCACTTTCCGAAATTCAGGAATATCTGGACAAGGACGGAAGCAAGCCATTCCTTCTAGTCGAGTACTGCCACAGCATGGGAAATGGACCTGGAGATTTTGAAGATTATTTCCAAATGATTCAGGACAACGATAAAATGTGTGGTGGTTTTGTCTGGGAATGGTGTGACCATGCGATTGCTCATGGTACTGCCGAGAATGGAAAGACAATCTATGCTTATGGAGGAGATCATGGAGAAGAGATCCATGACGGCAATTTCTGTATGGATGGATTGGTATATCCGGACAGAACTGTACACACAGGACTGTTGGAATACAAGAATGTATATCGCCCTGTAAGAGTTGTTTCCTATGATAAAGAAAGTGGAGAGCTGGTGCTTCACAACTACATGGATTTTGATGACCTGAAAGATTATGTGAAGATCAGCTATGAACTGACACAGGATGGTCTTGTGATCAGCAAAGGCATACTTTCGGAATTTTCTGTGGCATCACACGGGGAAGGAAAAACAAACCTGAAGATCAGTGTGCCAGAGAATGGGAAATGTTATTTAAAACTCATTTACTACCTGAAAAAAGAAATGCCATTGCTGGAAGAGAATCACATCCTTGGATTTGATGAGATCGAAGTAAGCCAGAAGGATGCCAAATGCCAGTTGGCGGAAAAATGGTTGGAAAAAACAGCAACGGACTCTGAATTACAGGTGAATGAAGATGATACACAGATTCACATCAAAGGTCGTGAATTTGCGTATACCATCGACCGACGTACTGCACTCTTTACAGAGATGAAATTTGCAGGAAGGGAATATTTGAACCATCCGATGGAATTAAATATCTGGAGAGCACCAACAGATAACGATATGTATATCAAAGCTGAATGGAAAAAAGCCCACTATGACAAGGCTTATACAAGAGCTTATACGACAGAGGTTGTGCAGGGAAAACATGGTGTGAAGATTGTAAGCCATGCTTCTGTTGTGGCAGAGACAGTGCAGAAGATTCTTGATGTGACGATTACATGGAAAATAGATGCTTCAGGAAAGATTGATGCAGACATAGAAGCAACAAAAGATGGAGAATTCCCAGATTTGCCAAGATTTGGTGTGAGGATGTTCCTGGATAAGAAACTTGCAGATATCAGATACTTTGGAATGGGACCGCAGGAGAGCTATCGTGACAAGCATCAGGCAGCGAGTCACGGTCTGTACCGGGCAAATGTAGGGGATTTACATGAGGACTATATCCGTCCACAGGAAAATGGAAGCCATTACGATTGTGAATATGTAGAGCTTAACAACAGCCGATATGGAATTGTGGCATCCGCAGAAAAGGCATTTTCATTCAATGCTTCTTATTATACACAGGAAGAACTTGAGAAGAAAACGCATAATTATGAATTAATAGAATCAGATAGTGTGGTATTTTGTGTTGACTACGCATTAAATGGCATTGGTTCTAATAGTTGTGGACCGGTTGTATTGGAGCAGTACCGATTTGATGATGTATTATTCCGGTTCCGGTTTACTCTGGTTCCGTATGTAAAGGGATAATAAAGTTTCAAGTAACTCGTAAACAAGGAAAAAGAGTCTGGCTGTTCTGCAAGATCCGGATATACAGAACAATCAGACAAAAACAAAACAAAAGAAAAATTTAGAATTAGGCATCTTGAGATTCTAAGTGCAATGAATATGAGGAGCAAAAGAATCCTATGGAAGAAAAAAAGTATTTGAAATGGTATAACAAAATCGGATATGGTTCGGGTGATATCGCAGGAAATGTGGTCTATGCGTTCCTGACATCCTTCATGATGCCCTATCTGACAGACTCAGTAGGACTTGCTGCAGGTGTCGTAGGTACCCTGATTGCCGTATCAAAACTATTTGATGGTTTCACGGATATATTTTTTGGATCAATGATTGACAAAACACACAGTAAAATGGGAAAAGCGAAGCCATGGATGCTATACGGATATATTGGTTGTGCCATTACGCTGGTCTGCTGCTTTACAGTACCGGTCAGTTTGGGAACAACGGCTAAATATGCATGGTTCTTTATTTCATATACACTGTTAAATGGCGTGTTTTATACAGCAAACAATATTGCTTACTCAGCACTTACGTCACTGATTACAAAGAACAGCAAAGAGCGTGTACAGATGGGATCTTACCGTTTTATTTTTGCATTTTCAACAAGTCTTCTGATTCAGGCGATTACAGTTGGATTTGTAGATAAATGTGGTGGAGATGCTGCAGCATGGAGAACGGTTGCTATTATCTATGCAATCATTGGTCTGGTCGTAAATACGATTTCAGCACTTTCTGTTAAGGAACTTCCGGAGGAGGAACTTAATGAAGGAGAAGTAAAGAATAATAATGAAAAGTATGGAATGGTACAGGCATTCAAGCTTCTTGTCAAAAACAAATATTACATGATGATTTGTGGAACATATATTTTACAGCAGTTATATGGTGCCATGATTGGAGCTGGCATTTATTACATGACATGGGTACTGAAAAATAAGAATTTGTTTGGACAATTTGCATGGGCAGTAAATATTCCACTGATTATTGCCCTGATTTTTACACCGACATTAGTTGGTAAGTGGAAAGGCATGTATAAACTGAACTTAAGAGGTTATGTCTTAGCAGTCATCGGTAGAGCACTTGTTGTTGTTGCCGGATATATGGGTAGTGTTCCGCTGATGATGGCGTTTACAGCTCTTGCAGCCTTAGGTCAGGGACCATGGCAGGGAGATATGAATGCTGTTATTGCATCCTGCTCTGAATACACTTATCTTACACGGGGAAAGAGAATTGATGGAACGATGTACTCTTGTACTTCTCTTGGTGTAAAAATCGGTGGAGGTATTGGAACCGCTGTTGTTGGATGGATGCTTGAGCTCAGTGGATATGTCGGAACAAATGCAACTCAGCCACAGTCTGCACTTGATATGATGCAGTTCATGTATCTTTGGCTTCCGTTAATCTTTGATGTATTGATTATGTTTGCACTTTCAAGAATGAATGTTGAAGATGCAAATAAAAAACTGAAAGCAGAAAAAGGAATTGCTGCAGATGAAGTAACAGATAAATCGGACATAAATTAGATTTGTAATTCCTCCTTTCCTTATTTACAAGTTGATTATAAGATAGGTGTAAAAGAATTGCTTGCCAAATCGAAAGAAGATATAGACAAATGTTGCAAAGGGGAGTATTTCATGCAATTAAAATATGTTGACACAAAAGAGGAGATCATAGCAATAAATAGGAAGTCAAAACATATTGAACCACATCTTCATAATGCACTGGAGATTGTTTGTGTAACGAGTGGGACATTAGAGCTTGGTGTCGGACAGGAACTTTACCATATGGAAAAAGGAGATATAGGCTTTGTATTTCCAAATGTTATTCATCACTATCAGGTACTGACACCAGGGGTAAATACAGTGACTTATCTGATTGCATCGCCATTTACGATTGCCAAATTTGCAGATATCATGCAATCCATGGCTCCTGAATACCCAATCATCACAGCGGAAAAGGTTGAATCAGAGGTATATAGGGTTATAAATGCAATTTTAGAGACAGAACAGTCGGATATTACTGTTGCACAGGCATATCTTCAAATTGTGTTTGCGCGCTGCATAGGAAAACTGAATCTAGTAGAGAAGAGTCATGTGGGGAGCAAAGACCTTATTTACCAGACGGTTTCCTATATATCAGCAAATTTCAAGAAAAAGTTATCATTGGAAGAAATGGCAAAAGACCTGGGTGTGAGTAAATATGTCTTATCCAGACTCTTTTCCAAAATCTTTCATAGAAATTTCAATCAGTATCTTAATGATGCAAGGTTGAACTATGCATGTCATCGCTTGGAAAATACGAGCGATTCTATTACAAACATTTGTCTGGATAGTGGATTTGAAAGTCAGAGAACATTTAACCGAGTATTTAAAGAAAGATATAAAATATCACCGAGTGATTATCGGAGTACTTGTGTGAAAGAGATGTTGTCATAAAAGGTTCTGTTGATAGAAATATTTACTTCGATTTCACAGTACTATGTATTTGATTTTATGTGTGGATGATATAATGTTAAAATGGTCGTAGAAAACAGATTTTTCTGAAGTGAAAGAACAAGGCATACTCTAAAGAGAAAGAAAGGCAGGACATATATGAATATGGGAAAATCAGTAATTGATTTTAATGAGAAAAAAGGCTTTATCTGTGATATGGATGGTGTAATTTATCATGGCAATCAGATATTGCCAGGTGTTCCAGAATTCATTCAGTGGCTACATGATGAAAAGAAAGAATATTTATTTTTGACAAATAACAGTGGATATACACCACGAGAATTAAATCAGAAACTGGCTAGGATGGGACTTAATGTGCCAGAAGAACATTTTTATACCAGTGCATTGGCAACAGCCGCATTTTTAAAAGAACAGGCGGCAGGATGTTCGGCATTTGTGATAGGAGAAGCCGGCCTGTTAAATGCACTTTATGATGTAGGTATCACAATGAATGATGTAAATCCGGATTATGTTGTTGTGGGAGAGGGACGCTCCTATTCATTGGATACATTAACAAAAGCAACGAATTTAGTTCTGAAAGGTGCAAAGCTGATCGGAGCAAACTCAGATGTTTCCGGACCGATTGAGAACGGCATTGCTCCTGCTTGTCGTGCATTGGTTGCACCGATAGAAATGGCAACAGGAACACAGGCATATTTCTGTGGAAAACCCAATCCACTGATGATGAGAACAGGATTAAATATGCTTGGATGTCATTCAGCAGAAGCAGTAATGGTTGGGGACCGTATGGATACAGATGTGATTTCAGGAATGGAAAGTGGTATGTCTACTGTATTGGTTCTCTCTGGATGTTCAACGAAGGACACACTCAAAACTTATGCTTATCTTCCGACAATGGTATTGAATGGAGTGGGAGATATCGCCAGTATAGCAAAAGCAAAAGAGAAATAGTGTTCGATAACTGGAAAACGTCATGCATCTCCACATCTTTTCCTTATCATGGAAATAGAACAGGGAATTTTACTTCCTTCTTATGAAATTCCAAAAGGAGAAGATAAAAATACATTTTCATATGATTCTATGAAGAATGTTGATTACTCTAAACTAGAAAAATCTGAAAAATTTACTCCAGCACTTTATCATGAAAAGGACGGAATCTGGGAAGGTGGCAGCACAAGCCAGTTCTCTCCGGTAATGACATTCAAACTTGGGGAGCGGAGTGTCATTGGCTGATGTTTGCACGGCCTTTTGGGGAAGTGGTATTATCAACATTGATGGAGTTAAATGGGACATGGTGCTGATTTTTGCAATCAGTGTGGTACTGCTTAGGAAAACAAAATGGAATCCTGTTTTTGTGATGATATTGGCTGGGGTATTAAAAGTATTAGTAGCACTTATATAAGAAAAATATAGGGAGGATGATATGCCGACAATCAGCGTACTGATAAAACCTGCATCAGGGATGTGCAACATGCAATGTGATTACTGTTTCTATTGTGATGAAATGAAAAAAAGGTCACAGGATTCGTATGGGTTTATGTCAGAACAAACACTAAAAAATGTTATTAGAAAGACTATGATTCATGCTGAAGGGTTAATAAGCTATGTATATCAAGGTGGTGAGCCTACTTTGCGTGGACTTACTTTTTTTGAAAAAGCTGTGGAATACCAGAGGCATTATAACAAGCATGGAATACGGGTGAATAATGCTTTGCAGACGAATGGATATCTGCTAGATGATGCATGGTGTAAATTTTTCAAAGAAAATCAATTTTTAATTGGGTTATCAATAGATGGTACAAAACAGCTTCATGATATGTACCGTCATGACAAAAATGGAAATCCGACATTTGATCGGATTAAGTCTGCGGCAGATCTTATGGATCAATATGGAGTGGATTACAATATTCTGACGGTAGTAACACAGAATGCTGCTTATCATGCGACGGAAATATATAATTATTATAAGAGGCAGGGGTGGAAATATCAACAGTATATTGCATGTTTGGATCCGTTGGGGGAAATTAGGGGGAAAAGTTCATTTGCCTTAAAACCTGAACAATATGGACGGTTTTTAGTAGAGTTATTTAACTTATGGTACGAGGATTGGAAAAATGGAGAACATCCTTATATAAGACAATTTGAAAACTATATAGGAATTCTGCTTGGATATCAGCCGGAATCCTGCGAACAACGAGGAATCTGTGGTATACAGAATGTGGTGGAAGCCGATGGTAGTGTGTATCCGTGCGATTTTTATATGTTAGATGAATACAGACTAGGCAATTTTAATAGTGACCGTTTGGTAGAGATTGATGAAAAGCGAAAATCAATTGCATTTGTGGAGCAGTCGCAAAAGTCTGCAAAAGACTGCATAGAATGTAAGTTCCATACACTATGCAGAGGGGGCTGTCGAAGAAATAGGGAATTTGATGTTGCTAAAGGAGAATATGCAAATTATTATTGCGAAAGCTATCGTTTCTTTTTTGAACAATGCTTAGAGAAAATGATTCATATTGTTGAGACAATAAAAAGGTAGAAGGTAGAACTTATGAGAGGGGGAAACATTTTTCAATCCATCCACCCAATTACACAAAATCACAATTGTCTCGTAATTTATATTGCTATATGTACGCCACTTAACATTATACATTTTTCATGCGCTCCCTGAGTTGCTTTCTGGCTTCGGATACACTGAGGGTAGGAGCACTGTCTATGCGTTCCTGCTCGGCTTGTAAGACATTTGCATGTAGCTGCAGTGTCTGTTCCCTTTTTTCAAAGGCATCAATACTCATCAAGACAAGATCTCCTTCTCCCATCTTTGACACTTTATAGAGCCAAAGATGGGATTGTAGCATAGTAAAGCGACAGTGAAAATCGCAAAGCCGTGCCATGCGAGGACAGTTTAGTGCTAATGTTGTGTCACAAAAGACTATTGATTTTCCGGAGTATTTTTGCAACAATACATAGGTAATATTATGTTACGCTTTATGAAAAGGAAAAATATATGATTTTCATCATAATCCAACAATAAAAGCTGAATAGTTTGCGCTCGAAGCAAGTCCTGAAGTTGTGTTTTTTCCATTACTATAATCATATTCATGCCTTCCCCTATCAAAATCCGATTTGTTAACGCCTTATAATTATAATACAAGAGATATAAGGTTTTTGTAACGATATGAGCTAAAGATAGAGTAAACTAGATTTAGGTATTATATGAGGTAAAACTGATGTATAATATTTATAGATTACAACAATGTTAAGGAGGGAACGAATGAATTTAGAAATATATCAACAATTGTGTGCTGAATCAAAAATTCTCTGGACACAGCATTGTTTACAGCGAATGCAGGAAAGAGATATCAGTCGTGCCGACGTAAAAAATGGAATTGCAACCGGCGAAATCATAGAGGATTATCCAGATGATTTTCCTAATCCAAGCTGTCTGATTTTTGGATATAATGTAAATGGACGGATTTTGCATATTGTTGCAGGTTGTGATAATATAAATATATATATCATAACAGCGTACTATCCAGATACAAAGAAATTTGAAGATGATTTAAAGACACGAAGAAAGAGGTGATGGATATGTGTATGTATTGCAAAAATAGTACAACCGTAAATAGTACAACAACACACGTCGTAAATTATAAAAATTGCATTATTGTAATTAAGAATGTTCCATGCCTTGAATGTGAGCAGTGTGGAGAAAAATATTATACGGATGAAGTTGCTGAGCGACTTGAAACGATTGTAAATATGGCAAAGAAATTGATGCAGGAAATTGCAGTTATTGACTATCCACAGGTAGCATAATCTTCTATATCGGGAGAGGGTGCCGAGGCCCCTCTCTTTTCTTCTTTTTATCTTTTCTCTGTACTATTCAATCCATCGCATTTGGAGACTTTCTCCGAAAAAGTTCCGGAATAGACGTTCTAAAGTAATAATCTGCCAACCTTTGCCCAAAAAATCAGGACTCTTTACCCCATTATAAATCACAGTTCCATATTTTATTTCTTCAAGATCATAACAAACAAATTCATTTTCTGCCAGTGATGATTTTTTTAACAGATGGGATATCATGTATTCGACCAGACCTTCGTATCCGGTATAATCAGCTTTATACCATATACCTTCGTTTTCCCATTTTAACTGATTTCCTTTTGAAGACTGGCGGTCATTTGTCCGGATATTCTGTTCAAATTTCATTGAATTGGTATTTTTAGCATGATAAGATAAAGTCAGAAAGATAGTTTATAATGGTCGAAAAAACATGGCACAAAGAAAAGGAACTGCGACAGGCGGCAGGGGACGGTTATTTATAGTAAAATTAAACCATTGCTAGAACATGAAATAGCATGATAAACAGAGAAAATTATCAGGGAGAATGAGTACATGAAAGCAGCAATTATTTATGCATCGGTTCACCATGAAAATACCAAAAAGGTGGTGGAAGCAATCGCCGGTGAAAACGTGGTAGATCTGATCGATGCCACGAAGGAAAAAGAAAGAGATTTGTCTGGATATGACCTGATCGGCTTTGCTTCCGGGGTGTATTATGGAAAATTTCATCAGACAGTACTCAATTTTGCTTCTGTCAATTTACCGGCAGATAAAGATGCTTTTCTGATCTGCACCTGTGGCGGCAATGCGGCATTCCGGTCAATAGAAGAAATTGTAAAAAGCAAGCAGGGGAAGATTGCCGGGAAATTTTCCTGTAAGGGGTACGATACCTTCGGACCGTTCAAGCTGGTTGGGGGGATTGCAAAGGGACATCCCAATGACAAAGATCTAGCAGATGCGGTAACATTTTATAAAGGAATCATTCGGAGGTAGACAGAAATGGCAAAGGATCAAAGATTCGAGATAGTAAAATGAAAACTGAGGAAACCATAAAACTTATCAAATATGTTACCGGCTCCGTAGCGGCCGTACTGCTTGCAGCAGCCCTGCAGCTTCAGTTTGCGTATGCCGCAGGAATTATCACTCTCCTGACGATCCAGGATACGAAGAAGGAAACTGTGCGGATAACAGCGAAGCGCATGATCATATTTGTGATCATGACGATCTTGTCAGCAGTGATCTTTCCGCTTGCCGGATATCACGTATGGGCATTCGGTATTGTACTGATCCCATATCTGTTTAGCTGCATGGCATTAGACATGAAGGAAGCGATTGCTCCTATTGCAGTGCTTTGTACGCATTATGTTTCAGCAAAGAGCTGCAGTCCGTCCATGATTCTGAACGAATTTCTGATTCTTATGATCGGAGCGGGGATAGGCACACTGTGGAATCTCTATATGCCGGATGGCAGAAGGCAACTGTTAGAGTATCAGAAAACCGTGGATGACAAAATCGTATACATCTTACACAGAATGGCGATCTACATAGAACTGGAGGACAAGACGGATTATACAGGAAGCTGTTTTGATGAACTGGATGCAATGCTCGTGAATCTGAAAAAAGAGGCATTACGATATATGAATAATCATCTGATCACAGAGGATGATTACTATTATGAATATATGCAGATGAGAGCGAGACAGTGCGTGATACTGAAAAGAATATATGCGGACATCATCCGCCTGACCACTACGCCGGAGCAGGGAAAAGCACTGGCAGATTTTATACGGCAGACTGCCGATGAGTTTGCAGAACAAAATAATGTGGAAACCCTGCTGTCGGAGTTAGAGAGACTGCGCCACCACTATGAACAGCAGCAGCTCCCGGTCACACGACAGGAATTTGAAAACCGGTCCATGTTGTATCATATCCTGGAAGACATGAAAGCGTTTCTTGACATCAAAAAAGACTTTATCACAGCAAGGTGATGTATTATAATGTAAAAACCAAATTAGATAAGAAAGTGGAGGAAAACATATATGTTAGAAGCAGGAAAAAAAGCACCCGATTTTGAATTGCCGGATCAGGACGGTGTAATGCATAAATTAAGTGATTATGCAGGCAAAAAAGTGATTTTATATTTTTATCCAAAGGATAACACACCAGGATGTACGAAACAGGCATGCGGTTTTTCAGAGAGATATCCGCAGTTTGCGGAAAAGGGTGCGGTCATTCTTGGAGTCAGTAAAGATTCCGTGGCTTCTCATAAGAGATTTGAAGAAAAATATGGTCTGGCATTTACACTTTTAGCTGATCCGGAGCGTAAAGTCATTGAAGCATATGATGTCTGGAAAGAAAAGAAAAATTATGGAAAAATATCTATGGGCGTGGTAAGGACCACATATCTTATCGATGAACAGGGAGTCATCATCAAGGCTAATGATAAAGTCAAAGCAGCAGATGACCCTGAAAATATGCTTAAGGAATTAGAAGGATGAAAATCATACTGTCTCCAGCAAAAAAGATGGTAAGCGATACGGACAGCCTTGCACCGGTTAACGTGCCAAAACATATGGATCAGACAGCAGAGATATTGAGTTTTATGAAGAGTCAGTCCGAAGAGGAGCTGAAAGCAGTCTGGAAATGTAACGATAAGATTGC
>NZ_JAOQJO010000003.1:69341-97632 GCF_025567015.1 Waltera acetigignens
TCTGTATGATTACTGGGGGGAGAGATTATATCGTTCAGTGATTGATGACAGCAGGGTTATCATTAATCTGGCATCAAAAGAATACTCAAAATGCATAGAAAAGTATCTGACACCTAAGGATACCTATATTACGGTCTCCTTTTGTGAGTTATCGGGAAATAAACTGGTAACGAAAGGGACATATGCCAAAATGGCCCGAGGGGAGATGGTCCGGTTCATGGCAGAAAGAGAAATTGAGAATCCTGAAGAGATACGAAAATTTGACAGACTTGGATATACTTTCAGAAGAGATTTGTCATCTGAATCGGAATATGTATTTGAACGAAAATGATTAATGTGAATTGCTGATATGAGTATGGATATGGCTGCCTGCTACAATCTACGCAATTCACTTTGAATAGAAGGAGGTAAAGATAGATGATGAAACGTAAATTGATCTTAACCGGCGCAGCACTGTCCCTGGCAGTGGCTATGACCGGATGTGGCGGTAAACCAGTGATAAATCAGCAGCCAAGCAGCCAGGAGAAGAATGCAGTAGATACCCAGGCACAGACGGAGACGACAGCCCCCGCTGCCGATTCTGCCACAACGCAGAGTTCTGCCGCAGCTACTGCGCAGACGGTAACCGGCACAGTGGATGAGGAAATGGCACAGAAGATAGCTCTTGAGCATGCCGGAGTGAAGGCAACGGATGCAACGATCACCAAGTCAAAGCTGGACTATGAAGGCAGACGCCAGGTATATGAAATTGAATGGTACGCAGGCGGTAAGAAGTACGACTATGAAATAGCCGTGGATACCGGTGAGATTTTAAGTTCCGGATACGATGAAAAAACATCCGGATGGAGTGGCAGCAATAGCAGTAATGTTACTGTCAGTGAGGCAGATGCGAAGCAGACAGCACTTGGCAGTGTAAGCGGTGCAACGGAAAAGGACATCTACGAATGGGAATTCGATTATGACGATGGACGTCCGGAATACGAAGGCAAGATCATCTATGGCGGAACGGAATATGACTTTACGATCGATGCATCCAGTGGAGCTGTAGTGGAGTGGGAGGCTGAGAGCGTCCGTTAGTTATACTCATCAAAAAAGTAAGGGGTTGTATCCCCGGTAACAATCATGTATAGAAATGTATAGAAAAAGGATAGCGTAGCCGCAAGGCGGGAAGCGCTATCCTTTTTCCTTTCATATCAATTCTTCGATATAATTATACATATATTATTCCATGCAGTAAAGAATAAATACAATAATGATAGTGAAAAGTTAAATGATAGATATTCCAAGAAATGAGGTATTTGTGCATGGGAGAAAAGTACTCAAAAGAAGATCATGACAAATGTAAAAAAGTTGCAGAAGTGTTCCAGGAATTGTATGATATGTTAGGTGATACCTGTGTCCTGGATGCAGGTGAATTTGGATTTGTATATTTAACATATTATAGGGAGCAGAAATCCTGTTTTGATAGAAATAAGGTATATCGTAATGCAGAAGAACTGTTTGAAGCATTGTGGGATGAGTGGCTTTACAGTGAAGTGATGCAGCCTGTATATGGGACAGAGGATGCGGAAGCAGGCTTTGAAGAGATCTATCGAAAGCTTCCGGATGAAAGAAAGCAGGAATATGCTGTAAGGAAGCAGCAATTTATGGATCAGGCAGGATTAAAACCGGAATGAGATCGCAAAGCTGATATACTATATGTCACAGGTTGTATAGCTGCCGTACTGCTTGCAGTAGCCAGCAAGGTGATGTATATTAAACAATTGAAGATGCGCGACCTTGATCAGCGAATATAACAATAGGAAAATTGGAAACAGGAGGCCATCAGAAATGACGGAAAGAGAAAAAATGTTAAGCGGAGAGTTGTATGATTCATCGGATAACGAATTGGAACAATTACGTTTGCATGCACGTAAATTAGCAAGAAGATATAATTTAACAGATGAAGATCAGCAAGAAGTGCAGGCACAGATATTGCGAGAATTATTGCCGGCAACAGAGGAGCTTCCGTATTTGCAGGCACCGGTCTATTTTGATTATGGATGTCATACTTACTTCGGAAAATATAGCTCTGCTAATTTTAATTTCACATGCTTAGACGTAGGTGAAATACATATAGGGGATAATGTGATGATCGGTCCTAATGTTACATTGGCAACTCCTATGCATCCATTATTGCCTGAGGAGCGTAATGTCAGGAAAAGAGAAGATGGCAGCCTTTATACTCTTGAGTATGCGAAGCCGATTACTATAAAAGATAATTGCTGGCTGGCATCCAATGTGGTTGTTTGTGGTGGTGTTACCATAGGGGAGGGATGTGTAATAGGAGCAGGAAGTGTTGTGACGAGAGATATTCCTCCCTATAGTCTGGCGGCCGGCAACCCATGCCGTGTTATTCGTAAAATAACCGAAAAAGATCATATGTAAGATAGAATTGATCAATTTTCACCAGTTTATTGCAATAGAATTACTAATATTTGGTAAAAAAAATTATATTTTTTAATAGATTTTTCCAATCAACTGTGCTATAATACAGACGTTTAAGCACATAGAAGTTGAATTGAAAATTTACAGAAGCTGAAAGGAAGGGAAAACTATCATGGAAAAGATCAAAAAGCATATAGCTAACTTAAAGGTTGCAGGAAAATTAAAATTATATCGAATGACAGTGCTTGTTATGACATTCTTTTTAGTGTTGGTGGCACTGATCTCGACATTAGTGATCCGTTCAAATATAGAGAAGATCACGGAGGTCTGGTCTCCGGCATTGGAAGATCTGCAGGAATTAGAAACAATGACTGCAAAATATAGAATCAAACAGTATCAACATCTGGTAGAATCAGATGATGCTGTTATGACCTCTTGTGAAGAAGAAATTCAGAAGCTGGAGAGTCAGATCCAGGATACCGATGCGAATCTGGAGGCAATCATGTCTGCAGACAGAGATGCTCAAGAAGGACAGGACGATTACGAAGTAGCAAACGCTGCATGGGAAGAATACAGGGCTGCTTCGGATGAAATCCTGAAGTTGAGCCGTGAAGGTAAACAGCAGGAAGCAGCGAAACTGATGATCGGAGAGGTGTATGAAGAGTATAAGGCATTTGCTGAGAAATTAACTACATTACGTGACAAGTTCCAGGTAGAATTAGACCGGGCAAAGACCATGGCCAATGTATGCACCATCATCATATTTGTCGTGATCGTGGCAGCAGGTCTTGCGATTGCTGTAGTGACAACACTGATCGGAAGGATCATTACCAATTCCATTACAGAGCCGGTAGAACAGATAGAGGCAGCAGTTGCCAGCCTGCGCAAGGGCGAACTGTCCAACGTAGAAATGCTTACCTATGAGTCTGAGGATGAGCTGGGTGGTACCATCAGGAATCTGAAAGAAGCCATGGGTATTCTGGCAGATTATGTCAGCGAGATCTCTGTGGAGGTAAAGGCAATCGCACAGGGTGACTTGACCAGAAATGGTGATGACATTACGGATTTCCTGGGCGATTTCTCGGAATTGAAGACATCACTGCTGTATATCCTGAAGCGGTTTAACAGTACCCTGACTGAGATCAGAAATCTGGCAGAACAGGTATCATCGAATGCATCAGAGGTGGAAAATGCATCAAAATCCCTGGCGGATGGTGCAACAGAGCAGGCAGGAGTCATCGAGGAATTGAATGCCACCATTGACACTGTCGTGGATCTGGCTGCAGATACAGCGAAGGAAACGCAGAGCGCATCGGCACGTGTAAAAACCTCTGCAAACAAAGCGAACGAAGAAAAAGAAAAGATGAACGAGCTGCTGACGGAGATGGAGCACATTACAGAAATCTCCAAGGAGATCGGTAATATTATCACAGATATCGAGGATATTGCATCCCAGACCAACCTGTTATCCCTAAATGCTTCCATTGAAGCTGCCAGAGCAGGAGAAGCAGGAAGAGGCTTTGCGGTGGTTGCGGATCAGATCGGCAAGCTGGCAGCAGACAGTGCGAAGTCGGCTGTGAATACAAGAGATCTGATCGATAAGACCTTAGTGGAAATCGAAAAGGGCAATACGATCACAAGAACAACAGCAGACGCATTCAATCAGATCATTGCAGATATGGAGTCCTTTGCAGATATTGCAGAGAACACCATGGAGAAAGCCAACTCCCAGGCAGAGTCCTTGGAGCAGATCGGCAAGGGAATTGAACAGCTGTCAGGCGTAGTACAGGGCAATGCAGCATCCTCCGAAGAGAATACTGCGATCAGTGTTAATCTGGCAGAGGGAGCAGCCAAGATGCATGACCGCGTGAATATCTTTAAGCTATTCTAGAAAAATGGCAGGAATAGAGTGAAGCTGTCGGAAGGAAGGTTCTTGTTGTGATTAATGATATATTTAAAGTGTTTGGAGAGCAGACAGCAGAAATCTTATTTCAGATCATTACAGAATGTATGGATGATTACCTGTATATATTTGATCTGCAGAATAATATCTTTGAGATTTCACAGTCAGCTGTGGAGCGGTTTAATATGTCGAAAAATATCCTGACAGATGCTTCAAATGAAGTTATGAAGGTAGTGTATGAGGAAGACCGCAGGATGCTTGCAAAGCATCTTGCGGATATATGCGAAGGAAGAGAAAATGTACATAATCTTCATTACAGGTGGCTTGATAAAGAAGGTATGCCGGTCTGGATTAACTGCCGTGGTATCGTGATCATTGATCAGCAGGGAAAGGCAGAGTATCTGGTCGGGTGTCTGAATGAGACCGGCAACAGGAGAAGAGCCGATAATGTCACAGGACTGCTTGGCGGTCCGGAATTCCTTGCTTACCTGCGTGCACAAAAAGAATCCATTACCAAGGGATTTTTTATGCATATAGGAATTGATGATTTTGGAGCGATCAATAGCTCCAGGGGAGCTGATTATGGTAATTATATCCTGAAAAGCGTAGCCGACTGTATGAAGGAATGCCTTTCAGACAAGCAGAGAATTTACCATCTGGTAGCGGATCAGTATGTGATCGTGGATCTGGAAGCTTCCTCCGCAGAAGACGCTGTGGCACTGAAAGAAAAGATTACAGATAAACTTCATAATTTCATAATAGCCGAAAATTATGAAGCTATATTTTCTATTTCTATTGGTGTTATAGATGCAGCAACATTTTGTGAGGGAACCGAAGAATGCCGCAAAAAGTTTGAATTTGCCTTGAAACAGGCAAAAGGCATGGGTAAAAACGGATTCTATGTTTTTGACCAGGATGACTATGAGGCCTTTTTGCAAAAAGGAAGAATTGTAGCAGCACTTCGTAATGCTATTGTAAACAATTATGAAGGCTTTGAAGTCAATTATCAGCCGATCGTGGATTGCCAGACGGAACAGATCATTGGAGCAGAGGCACTGATGCGTTTTTCCATGATAACGGAAGAAGGACGGGAGTTTGTTTCACCGATGGAGTTTATCCCATTATTGGAAGAGACCGGATTGATCATTCCCGCCGGAAGATATATTTTGAACGAAGCTGCAGTAATGTGCTGTGAAATGCAGAAATATATTCCTGACTTCCGGATGAATGTAAATGTATCCTATGTTCAGATCCTGCAAGGCAATGTGGAGCGGGATATTCTGCATGCAATTCAAAAATATTCATTACAGCTGGAATGCTTATGTGTTGAAATGACAGAAAGCGGATTTATGGATATGACACCTTCGTTCTGTAAATTCCGTAAAACTCTGGACAAGAACAGGATCCCCTTCGTGATCGATGATTTTGGAACAGGATATTCGAATCTTCATTGTATCCGTGATATGAATCCGAGTTATGTGAAAATGGACAGGGATTTTACGGCCAAGGCGATGAACAGTGCCAGGGATTATGAATTATATAAAAATATCATTCCCATGGTACATAGTATTAACGTCAGGATATGCGCAGAAGGCATCGAGGAAAGAGAATGGCTTCTGAAAATGAAAGCAATGAAGGTGGATTATCTGCAGGGATATTATTTTGGAAGACCATGTGGAAAGAAACAGTTTCTGCAACAATATGCCAGAGGCATCAACGTTAAATAAAGAGAGTAAGGCAGACTCAGCTATGTGGGGCTGCCTTATTTTATGGTCTTATCAGAAGGATGAGTTCCTAACGGCTTGTCTGAGTCTCTCCAGGTCATCTGCATCAGGGTGAGACAATGCACAGTCAAAATTCTGGATCAATACATCAAGATTTGCCGGATGATCAGGAGCTTCCTTCATTTTCAAGTAGCGTTCCCGGACAGACTGCGGCATTCTGCCCTGACACATATACTCTCCGAAGATAACATTGCTTGCATCAACGAACTGCTTAACCTGATTCAGGATTTTCCGGAAATAGATATCACTGCCACCAAAGCCTGCAGTTCCAAACAGAAAAATCTGTTTATTCTTTAACTGCGATAATAGCTGTAAGGTCTTGGTATCTGCATTTCCCTTATCGGTCCAAAATCCGATATAGAGCAGTTCGGAGGAAGGGATCACGGTGTCGGACACACCGAAATACTCACATTCATCCTGAGGTAATGCCTCGTGGATCGCATCAGCCAGCACCTTGGTATTACCTGTTAAGCTGCTATAAATGATGGAATATTTTTTATTCTTCATATCATGTTGTCTCCTTTCATAGGATCATGAAATTATCATATCGCATTCCTATTTTAGTTCGGAAAGCATGATTTGTCGAATGAATTTTCCATAAACATTTTACGGGGGCTGCCCCGGTATCATTTAATGAGGTAGAAAAAGTTGACAGAAGAGAAATATACGATCCGAAAGTATAAAAGAATTTTATTTTATGTGGTGATCCTTGTGCTGCTTGCAGCCTTTTTTTAGGGCAGCGCATTTACCCCAGTGAGAGGGACACGGTCACGGAGGAAAGCATTACTTTTACGGGAACCTTTTACCGGGTGCTGGCAGACGGAACAGAACAGGAGATCCAGGTCCCGGGCAAATGTGATGTGCCTGCCGGAGAGCCTCTGGTCATCCGGTCAGTGCTCCCACAGGATTATCATGAAAATACGATCGCCATCAGGTCCTCTCTGGAGAATGTGCGCATTTACATCGGTGGGGAACTGAGGGCGGTGTATGATACGGAGAATACCAGACCTTTTGGGAAAAATTCTGCCAGCCGGTATGTGTTCTGCGAGACATCAGGCGAGGATGCGGGAAAGGAAGTGCGGATCGAACTGCAGTCCTTTACCGACAAGTATTCCGGTGTCGTCAACACGGTATATTGTGGGGATAAATCAGATATCTGGGCATATATGTTCCACTGCTATTTTATGGTAACTCTGATCGCCTGCGCCATGCTGTTTGCCGGACTGGTCGTGCTGATCATCAGTCTGGTGCTTGATATTATATATAAGACGAGATTTGATCTGGAGTACCTGGGATGGTGCATGCTCCTGGGAGCAGTGTGGATGCTGGGAGAATCGAAGCTGCGCCAGCTGTTTGTTTCCAATGCTTCTATTCTGTCGAATATGTGCTTCTTCGTTGTGATGCTCTGCCCGGTTCCGATCATGTTCTATATTGACAGTGTGCAGCAGGGAAGGTACCGGAAGGTCTATCATGTGGCAGAGTGTATCACCTATGTGAATTTTGTACTATGCACGGCCTTACAGGTACTGAATATCGCAGATTTTATCTCGACAATGTTTTTGTCCCACATGGTGATCGCAGGAACCTTCCTGACGGTATTTATCACCATTTGCCGGGATCTCATCAAGGGAACGGCGAAGCATTACAAGCTTCCGTTGATCGGACTGGTGGCTGCCATGATCGCAGTCATGCTGGAGGTGACAGCAGTGTATCGTGTTGTGTCTCTGTCCGGAATCTTTATCGCAACCGGACTGGTGGTCCTGTTGGTCGTTACTCTGATCCAGACAATGGACCGCATCCGCGAGCTGGAGCTGGCCAGGCAGAGAGAGGCAAGGGAAAGCCTGGATTATCTGACAGGTCTTCCTATGCGTCATAAGGGTGAGGCACTGATCCTTGAGAAAATGCAGAAGCAGGGTGGCTGTCTGGGATTTGTGGATATGGATAATCTGAAGAAGATCAATGATGTCTATGGACATAAGGTGGGGGATCATGCCCTCAGACTGGTGGGAGCGACGCTTACAGAGTGCATGAAGAACGCAGTAGTCTGCCGGTTGGGAGGAGATGAATTCCTGTTCTATCTGCCGGAGGTATCGGAAGCAGAGATAAACATGCGGGTGAGAAAGCTGTTTGACAGCTTTCGTGCGGCAAAAAATGTCACGGCGGAGACTTCACCGGCATCCTTGTCCTGCGGTCTGTGCATGTGCAGACAGGGAGGAAACTTTGAAGAATATTATATAAAAGCGGATAAAGCGTTGTATTATGTCAAACAGAACGGTAAAAACAGTTACCGGTTTTATGAGGAGCTGGAGGAACAGCAGCCGGATGCACAGGCCAGAAAAAATGATCTGGAGGTAATCGCCGGAGCATTGCTGGAGAGCGGAAGCTATACAGGAGCATTAGATCTTGACTATCGTGAGTTCGCCAGACTGTATCAATATGTAAGCAGCCTGGGAGAACGATACCGGCACCGCTGTTATCTGGTGCTGGTCACCATGGATGCAAAATCAGACCAGACGATGTACATTGATCATATCGATAAAGCAATGGAGTGCATGGAGAAAGCAATCCGGCAAAATATCCGGAAGAACGATATATGCACCCGATACAGCTCTCTCCAGCACCTGATCATACTGGTGGAAGCAGAAGAATCGTATATCCCGGATATTTTACAGCGGATATTCATGAATTATTATGATGCCTACGGCAGGAATGATTTTCTTCCCCGGTATGAGTACAGGAAGATGACACAGGCATCAGATGGAATCCCGGGAAAAACAGAAGATGAAGATTAAAAAGCATGCTGTAAGCTCCATGACGGGTGCTTACATGGAATCATATGAAATCATATCAAAAAACCCAGGCACATCAGCTCAGCTGATGTGCCTGTTTTATGTGCATACGATTGAATTTTTTTATTAAAAAGTTTACAAAATTTTACGATAATGTTCAAAAATATACAATTTATCAAAAGTGATGTAGACAAACAATAAAAAAGTGGGTAATATGTATATATAATAAGCTCGACAGGCAAAAAGTATGTACAATATGCTACATATTTAAAGCAAGAAATATAAAATAAGGAGGAATGTTGCCGATGAAACAGTTCAGCTATATCATTAAGGATGAGATCGGTCTGCATGCACGTCCTGCGGGACTGCTCGCCAAGGAAGCGAAAAAGTATCAGAGCACAGTGACAATTTCCTGCAATGGGAAATCAGCTGCAGCGAGCAAGCTGATGGCGATCATGGGAATGGGCGTGAAGCACGGAGACAATGTGGAAGTCACGATAGAAGGAGCGGATGAAGATACCGCAGCAGCAGAGCTTCAGAAGTTTTTCCGTGAGAACCTCTAGGAGAAGACCTGTACGACAGAGTTTGGAAGGTAGAAAATGGAAAAATATATTGGAAAATCCGTATATAAGGGAACAGCGATCGGACCTGTCAGTGTTCTGAAGAAAAAGGACAGTCTCGTTAAGAGGATCCATATCGACAACACAGAGGAAGAACTGAAACGGCTGGATGCGGCTAAGGAACGTACGATGACGCAGTTGGGACAGTTATACGAGAAGGCTTTGCAGGAGGTCGGAGAAGTCAATGCAGCCATTTTCGAGGTGCATCAGATGATGCTCGAGGATGACGATTATCAGGATGCCATTCACAGCATGATTCAGAACGAAGAAGTGAATGCAGAGTATGCGGTGGCAGTGACCGGTGATAATTTTGCAGAGATGTTCGCCAACATGGATGATGAATATATGCAGGCCCGCTCTGCGGATGTCAGGGATATCTCCAACCGGCTCGTCCGTAATCTGTCCGGGGAGGAGCAGATTGACTGGAGTACCATGGAGCCGTCGATCATTGTGGCAGATGATCTGACACCCAGTGAGACGGTACAGATGGATAAGAGTAAGATCCTGGCCTTTGTCACAGTGCATGGCTCAACGAATTCCCATACTGCGATCCTGGCACGTATGATGAATATTCCGGCACTGATAGGGGTACCATTGGAACTGGAGAAAATCCATAACGGAACCCGTGCTATTGTGGATGGCAGGGAAGCGGTATTTTACCTGGATCCGGAGGAAGAGCAGCTCCGGCAGGCAGAAGCAGCACAGCAGACAGAGCAGAGACAGAGAAGCCTGCTGGCAGATTACAAGGGACGGGAATCCGTGACAAAGAGCGGACGCAAGGTCAATGTATATGCCAATATCGGCAGCGTATCGGATGTGGCATATGTACTGGAGAATGATGCGGAGGGTATCGGCCTGTTCCGCAGTGAATTCTTATATCTCGGAAGGGATTCTCTTCCGGATGAGACAGAACAGTTCAATGCTTACCGTCAGGTGCTGCAGATGATGGCAGGGAAAAAGGTCATCATCCGTACCCTTGATATCGGTGCGGACAAAAATGTAGATTACCTCGGACTGGGCAAGGAAGATAATCCGGCCATGGGATACCGCGCGATCCGGATCTGTCTGGAGCAGCCGGAGATCTTTAAGACCCAGCTGAGAGCACTTCTCAGGGCGGCAAAATACGGAACACTGGCCATTATGTATCCGATGATCATTTCCGTGGAGGAAGTGCTGGATATTCAGAAAATCGTAGCTGAGGTGGCTAAGGAGCTGGAGGAAGAAAAGCTTCCTTACGCAATTCCGGAACAGGGAATTATGATCGAGACTCCTGCAGCTGTCATGATGAGTGAAGAGCTGGCGGAGCATGTTGATTTCTTCAGTATTGGCACGAATGATCTGACACAGTATACGCTGGCTATCGACAGGCAGAACAACAGACTGGACAGATTCTATAATCCACATCATGAGGCAGTCCTGCGTATGATACAGATGACTGTTGATGGAGCACATAAGCATGGCAAATGGGTCGGCATCTGTGGAGAACTGGGAGCGGATACGACACTGACCACACGATTTGTGCAGATGGGAATTGATGAACTCAGTGTGGCACCGTCCATGGTGCTGAATGTCCGTAGTAAAATATGCGAAATGGAGTGAGAGATTCATGAGAATATACAAAGCAAAAGATTATGCAGATATGAGCAGAAAGGCTGCAAATATCGTATCGGCACAGGTTATCATGAAACCGAACTGTGTTCTCGGACTGGCTACGGGATCTACTCCCATCGGCCTGTATAAACAGCTGGTGGAATGGTTCCGCAAGGGAGATCTGGACTTTTCTGAGGTTATGACGGTGAACCTGGATGAATATAAAGGTCTGAGCCGGGAAAACGAGCAGAGTTATTATTATTTTATGCACCAGAATCTGTTTGACCATGTGAATATCCCGGTAGAAAATACACATCTGCCAAACGGAATGGAGCCGGATTCGGAGAAAGAATGCCGTAGATATACGGAACTGATCCAGTCGCTGGGCGGTGTGGATCTGCAGCTGTTGGGAATCGGACATAACGGGCACATCGGTTTCAACGAACCGGGAGAGAGTTTTGACAAGCAGGTACATTGCGTGAACCTGACAGAGTCTACGATCGAAGCCAACAAGAGATTCTTCGCATCGGCGGAGGATGTCCCGAAGCAGGCATATACCATGGGGATCAAGACCATTATGCAGGCGAAGAAAATATTGATCGTAGCCAGCGGCGAAGACAAGGCGGAGATCGTACAGAAAGCTTTCTTCGGCCCCATTACACCGCAGGTGCCGGCATCGGTATTACAGCTTCATAATGATGTGACACTGGTGGCAGACGAAGCAGCGCTCAGTAAGCTTTCTGAATAAGAAAGGGGAAGCTGATAGGTCATGAGAATCAGAAATGCAAATATATATACAGAGGAGCATCGGTTTGTCAGAGGGGATGCAGCCGTGGAGAACGGCAGGTTCGTAAGCTGTACCGGGGATCCGGCAGGTGAGGAAGCTGTTGTGGATGCGGAAGGCATGTATCTGATACCGGGACTGGTGGATATTCATTTCCATGGTTGTAAGGGCGCGGATATGTGTGACGGTACGAAGGAAGCACTGGATGTCATCACATCATATGAAGCCTCCGTCGGTGTGACAAGTGTCTGCCCGGCTACCATGACGATCCCTAAGGATGAACTGCTGGAGGTCATGAAAAATGCCGGCAGCTATGAGTATTCCGGTGGATCCCACCTGGTGGGCATCAATATGGAAGGACCCTTTATCAGTCCGGCGAAAAAGGGTGCTCAGGCGGCGGAAAATATCATGCACTGCGATTATGAATATTTCAGTCAGCTGCAGAAAGCGGCGAACGGGCTGATCAAGCTGGTAGATATCGCACCGGAGGAGCCGGGAGCGATGGAATTTATCGACAGAGCTAAAGGAGAAGTGGTCATTTCACTGGCGCATACAGCTTCCGACTATGATACAGCAAGGGAAGCCATTGAACATGGAGCATCGCATGCGACACATTTGTATAATGCAATGCCGCCGCTGAACCACAGGGAGCCCGGCGTGATCGGAGCAGTGAGAGATTCAGAGAAATGTCATCCGGAGCTGATCTGTGATGGTGTACACATTCATCCGTCAGTGATCCGTGCAACGTTTGCGATGTTTGGTGCTGACCGCATGATCCTGATCAGTGACAGTATGCGTGCAACGGGCCTGGAGGATGGTGAATATACTCTGGGAGGACAGCCGGTTACCGTCAGAGGCAATCTGGCTACCCTGCATGACGGCACGATCGCCGGATCGGCGACGAATCTGATGGATTGTATGCGGTTTGTAGTAAAAACGGTCGGTCTGCCGTTAGAGACGGCAGTGATGTGTGCCACGGAGAATCCGGCGAAGGAGATCGGCATTTTCAATGAAGTGGGCAGTATATCCGTTGGTAAAAGGGCAGATTTCGTACTCCTGGATCAGGAACTGAACATTGCAGCGGTATATATCGACGGAAAGGAGTTCACATGTTAGATTTTTTGAAAGGTAAGCGAAAAGGGAATTGTATCGGATCTCCCTGTAAGGGGAAGGCAGTTGCTCTTACGGAGGTACCGGATCCTACATTTTCCGAGAAGATATTGGGAGACGGATTTGCAGTGATCCCCTCTGAGGGGAAAATATATGCTCCCGCAGACGGAGAGGTGACCGTGGTATTTGATACGCTTCATGCGATCACCATGACAACGGATCAGGGAGCGGAGCTTCTGATCCACATCGGACTGGACACCGTGACGCTCAAGGGGGCCCCCTTCACGGCACATGTTGCTGCCGGAGACCATGTCAAAAAGGGCGATCTTCTGCTGGATGCGGATCTGGAGAAAATTCAGGAAGCCGGACTGCATATCATCACTCCGGTTCTGGTCTGCAATACCGATGAATATAAAAAGATCAGTATTCTGAAGGAGGGAGAGGTATCTCCCGGCGAGGACGTGCTCCAGATCTCTTAAGAGCGGTACGTCCGTATCAACTAACGAAACTGACCGGAACTGTTCCGGTTGAGTATAATGTAAAGGAGGAGAAATGTATGAAGTTTCTTCAAAAACTGGGTAAAGCGTTAATGCTTCCCGTAGCGGTTCTGCCGATCTGCGGTATCCTCATGGGTATTGGTTACAGGTTGTGCCCGGCAACAATGCAGGGTGGTGAGATCTCGGGCGTGGCAAATCTGATCGGTCTGTTCCTCGTAAAAGCAGGTGGTGCTTTGATCGACAACATGGCGATCCTGTTTGCAATCGGTGTAGGTGTCGGTATGTCAGAGAAAAATGACGGTACCGGAGCCATCGCAGCTCTGGCTTCCTGGCTGATGCTCACAACACTTCTGTCTACCGGATTTGTTACGACCATTATGCCCTCCATCGCTGAGGATGCTACCAAGACACTGGCATTCGATAAGATTGCGAATCCCTTTATCGGTATTATTGCCGGTATTATCGGTTCCATGTGCTACAACAAGTTCAAGGATACCAAGCTTCCCGACTGGCTATCCTTCTTCAGTGGTAAGCGCTGTGTAGCTATCGTAGCAGGTGTGGTATCTATTCTGGCATCTGTTGTACTGCTGTTCGTATGGCCTTTACTGTTCGGCGGTCTGGTAGCTCTCGGTGAAGCCATTGTAGGTCTGGATGTAGTCGGTGCCGGCATTTATGCTTTCCTGAACCGTCTGCTGATCCCTACCGGATTACATCACGCACTGAACAACGTATTCTGGTTCGATACCATCGGACTTGGAGATCTGAAGCACTTCTGGGCAGGTGAGACAAGCGCTGATGTATCCTGGAGCCTTGGAATGTATATGTCCGGCTTCTTCCCCTGTATGATGTTCGGTATCCCCGGTGCAGCTCTGGCAATGGTAAAATGTGCAAAGCCCGCCAAGAAAAAGGCAGCGATCGGTCTGGTAGCTTCCGCAGCAATCTGTTCCTTCATCTGCGGCGTTACCGAGCCCTTTGAGTTTGCATTCATGTTCTTAGCTCCCGGACTGTATGTGATCTATGCAGCACTGTACGGCATCTTCACCATGATCACTGTTGCTCTTGGCTTCCGTGCAGGCTTCAGCTTCTCCGCAGGTGCGATGGATCTGTTTTTCTCATCCTCCCTGCCTGCAGCAGCCAGAATCTGGCTGATCATCCCTCTGGGTATCGCAGCATTTGTTGTATTCTACTTCGTATTCCTCTTCGCTATCAAGAAATGGGATCTGAAGACCCCCGGTAGAGAAGATGATGATGTAGAAGCAGAGAAGAAGATCGAGCTGGCAAATGATGATTTCGCAGCAATCGCAGCAACCATTCTGGAAGGCTGCGGCGGCAAGGACAACATTGCAAGCATTGACAACTGCATCACAAGACTGAGACTGGAAGTAAAAGACATTACCGCAGTGAATGATAAGGTGATCAAATCTGCAGGCGTAGCCGGTGTCATGAAACCCGGTAAGACCTCCGTTCAGGTAATCATCGGACCTAAGGTTCAGTTCGTAGCAGATGCATTTTCCAAGCTTTGCGAATAATAAAGAACTGATAAAACTGAATATATGACCGGAAGAAAGACCTGCCTGGGAAGACCATGCGGGTCTTTCTTATATATGATGTCGGGGTCAAAAGCCCCCGACTTTGATGCCTACGGATTGTTCCGTGCTATGCACTCTCACAATCCTACCCTCTATTCGCATATCGTGGGATTATCATCCCACTTTTATGCTCATATCGGGGCGGGTCATAAGGTCTTTCACCCACTTATGAGCAAGCTCATGTGGGCTTAGACCTTTTGACCCTGGCATCATATATATTTAATAATTACTTTATTGACATTTACTTTGGAAATGATAAAATCATGACGGATAAAAATCAGTGGGCCTGATGCCTGCGGAATGTATTGTAATGTAATGGAGAGAAAAGTCATGAAAAAATCAAAAGGAAAGAAGGGAAACGGGGGATTTTCATTAGTAGAGCTGATCATTGTAATAGCTATCATGGCAGTGCTGGTGGGAGTACTGGCACCGCAGTATCTGTCTTATATACATAAGGCAAAGGTGGCGGCAGATCAGGCGAATCTGAAGAATTATTATACGGAGATTCAGCTGGATTATGCTTCTACAGGAGTGTATAATCCGCAGGTGCCGCTGGTGGATAATATTGGAGAAGGCGGTTATGAACTCAGAGAGATTCACTTTTTAAGTGGGCAGACTGTGAAGCTGAAGGCAGGATACTATGCTGTGACAGAAAACACCAGGGGTCAGGGAGGTTACAATATATGCTATTATTGTGATCTGTGCACAGCTGCTGATGCGGATGAACAGACAAAGCAAAAGCATCTGGATACTTGTGTCATTACATTTCTGTGATGGCGGCTGATAGGAATATGTTATTTTTCCAGACATAACCCAATATTATCAGAAATGCAGCAGATGTATCCATGTTTCGCGGCGTAGGTGGCTGCTTGTCTGCGGATGGCAGGAACCGTTGCGTATTCCAGAGTATAAGCGGTACAGCCGTGTGACATAGCAAAATCTAAATAATCAGTATAGTATTCACGTGTACTTTTATCGTTTATGGTATAGGTATCATTTGAAAAATCGTACGCAGTAAAAACGTTCTCCTGGTTTACCCCATCGATGAGAACGTTTTTTTCAGCTGTAAGATATTTTTTTACAAAACAGTCCCCACCGTTGATCATGATCTTTCTGCCTGTATGGTCCATATAGTCCAGAATCGTAAGGATTCCTTCATAGATGGATTCCTGCGGATAGTTATAGTATACATCCGTGTTATCGACAAAAAAGCCGTCCACATCCTTCTGTACCAGGGCGTCTACTCTGGAAGCTGTACATGCCTGCCATTCCGGAGCTGAGACATCGATCCATTTTTCCTCCGGCCAATTCTCATAGGCACCCAGAGTATATTTCTCAAAGTCTGTATCATAGGATCGGAAGCTTTCGATCGATCCGATATTGATATAGGAGTAGATTTCACGGACACCATTTTCTCTTAAACGGGCAATGTCATTTTGGGAAAAATATTCCGCATCTATGACAAGCAGATCAATGTCAGAAAGTTTTTCTGTGATTTCAGAATCTTCACCGATCAGGACAACGTATTTTCCTGTACTATCGGAGGTGCTGGCAGAGCAGGCACTGAGCAGGGCTGTAGATAATATCAGAATGAGAACACATATTTTTTTTATGAATAGCTTCGTTTTCCTCAATTAACGGTACCTCCTTTTTCGCTTGATCTGCTTCAATATTTGTATCCAGATAATTATACTATAGATGGCTCTACATTTCATGTATTTCTGTTAACTATTCAGAGCCATACAAAATACTGCATTCAGGCAGATAATGTCGAAAAAAATATCTGTAAAAATATTAAAAAGGGCGAAAAATATTGAAAAATGTGGTATAATTTTTTATGCAAATATAAGATAATACCGGGACAAAAAGTCCCCGGATTTGATGCGTTCGGCGGTTAAGATAACCGGGAAAGTAGGAAGTTATATGAAGATTCAGGATTTTTGTGACATGAACAAATTCGAGCAGATCATGAAGAACTGGGCAAACAGCACGGGACTGGCAACCGTGGCTGTGGGTGCAGACGGAAAATACATCAGTGACTGTTATAATTTTACGGAGTTCTGTATTGATCTGACGAGAGGAAGCGCAGAGGGGAAAAAGCGCTGCGAGCAGTGTGACAGAGAAGGCCATGGTGTGTATCCCTGCCATGCGGGACTTGTGGATTTTGGTATTCCGATCACACTGGAGGATGGAACCGTGCTGGGCAGTATTATCGGAGGACAGGTGCTGCCGGAGAATCCGGATGAGGAGAAGTTCCGTCAGACAGCAAGAGAACTTGGCATTGATGAGGATAAATATATCAAGGCCTTGAAAAAGGTAAATGTAAAGACAAGGGAGCAGATCGACGCTTCGGCAAATCTGCTGGGAGATGTGATCAACATGTTCGTAAGAGCCAGCTACGTCAACAGGAAAAACGAGAATCTGGTAGGTGAGCTAAAGGGTGGCATTACGAAAGCTGCGGAACAGATCGAGGAAGCAACGGACAAGACCAAGGAAATCGATGGCTACAGCAAGAGACAGCAGATTCTGGCACTGAATGCTTCGATTGAGGCTGCAAGAGCCGGAGATCAGGGCAAGGGCTTTGCCGTGGTGGCAACGGAAGTACAGAAGTTAGCAAGAGATATGGCGACCTCCAGTGCGGACATTAAGAAGCTGTTGGGAGAGCTGCATGTTACGATCAACCATTTGAATCAATAGTAATTTAGGATAAAGTTTACAGGAAAACCGTTTTTCTGATCCACAAAGGCGCAGAAAGGCGGTTTTTTTGCACATTTTTGCATGTTTCCTTTTGGTGTGTATAAAAAAGTCGGAGAAGTTGTCCGATATTCTCAATAGAGGAACTAGGTAAACAAACGGATTTGGCATTTATTTTCAAGGAGGAAATAATTATGGCGGGAATCGGAGCAACCGGCAGCGTAGGTGCGTATGCTGCGCAGAGTGATTACAGCAAGAGTACGAAGACGAAGAAGCCTGAGGTATTCGGAACGCCGGATAAGACAGCCGGCACAACAGGTACGGGAAAGACGTCCGAAACGGCACAGACCAGGGGAAAGACTGAGGATTACGGCAGAACCATCGGTCAGCCGGAGCTGTCGGAGAAGGCTGCGAAATACTATGAGCAGCTGAAGAAGAGGTACGGAAATTATGATTTTATTCTGGTCAGCAGAGATCAGAAGGAGAATGCAAAAGCCAATGCTGCAAAATATGCCAATGGCTATAAGACGGTTGTTCTCATTGATGAGGACAAGATCGAACAGATGGCAACAGACGAGAAATTCCGCAAACAGTATGAGGGAATCCTGAGCGGTGCCGCTGCACAGATACAGCAGTTAAAGACCAGCCTGCAGAGTTCCGGTGCGCAGGTCAAGGGCTTTGGAATGCAGGTAAATGATGGAGGAACACTGTCATTTTTCGCTGTATTGAAGAAATCCAGCGCCGAGCAGAAGGCCCGGATCGAGAAAAAGGCTGAGCAGAAGAAAACAGAGAAAAAGGCTGCGGAGAAGAAGGCTGCTAAGAAAGAAAAGGAAGAACGGCTAAAAGACAAGAAGTCGGATAAGGTAGCAGACAGCAAGGAGGAAGCCGGCACAGAGGATACGGTGACAATCAGCGCCGGTTCCATAGAAGAACTGTTGTCTAAGATAGAAACCTACAATTTCAACACACGGAGTGACAGTGTGCAGACCGCAGACGAACGGCAGGTCGGCCAGAACTTTGACTTCAGAGGGTAAGGTGATGCTGTATGATTTCTATGGGGAAGTCCGGAGGTGTTTACGGGAGCGGCAATACCGGTTTGCCGCAGGCATTTTCCGGAGGAAAGAAGACGCAGAACAATCAGAAGAGTATCTTCGGAGCAAAAAATAAAAGTTCTGTTACCGATATTCGTAGAATGCTGTCCAGAAACAGTCAAAGTACGCAGACGCAGGCAGCGAACAGTTGGGGACAGGATTCCATCGTTACAAGTTCCCTGAGTTACAGTGAATCGCTGCGCAATCAGAGGCAGCAGACAAAGAACACGACGCTGGCGCTGAAGAAATTGAAGTACCAGTTCAAAAATATCTCGTCCAAGATACTGCGGAGCAAGACGTCCCAGGCGGCAAAGCAGGCAGCCGGACAGGCGAGAAGAGAGATCATGCGCCTGAAGCGTCAGAAGCAGAACAGTGACAGTGACAGTGAAGAGATCGACGCAGCAATCGCTCATGCACAGGCTATGGAACGTGTGGCGAAGAAGAAAGCAAAACATCTCGAAGAAGAGGAAATGATGAAGGCTGCCGGCGGAATCTGTCAGGGAGACCGGATCAGCGAAGAAGAAACGAAGGATGTGCCAGACGCAGAAGCTGAAAACGCGCGGAATGCAGAAGAGATGTCTGCGGAAGATTCCGCGAATGAAGTGTCCGGGGATTTCTCTGCGTATGAGTATGCCGGGGACAGCTATGATATATCCGATTATGTTGATCTCGGCATGGATGAATTCTATGCACAGGCAGGAGACTTTATGTCGGAAATGAGCGATTTCACCTCTGAGATGATGCAGGAAATGTCTGACAGCTTACGTGACCTGATGGAAGAGATGGGACTGGACGGCTTATCGGATACTGCGGTCTCGGTGGACAGGGAGATGGATCCCGCAGACCTCAAGATGATGAAGATCAAACACCGCAACAAAGAGATGAAAGACATCGTCAAGGCCGATGCGGAGTACCTGAAAGCAGTTTTCAACCACCTGGAGAAAATGAAAGACAACGTGGTCATTCCCACCGGGAATGCAGGAGCGGTTTCCTCCGGCATGACAGGGACTTCATTTTCCGCAGATGCTGTCGGCGTAGGTGTATCGGCGGCGCCTGTGCCGGTGATCAATATTACATTATAGGGTGGACATATAAGAAGAAATTTGACATCCCGGACACTGTGCTTGTGAGACAGACACAGTGTCCGGGATGGTTTTATATAAAAACATTTTTGATTTTCGTGAAAAACCACGTGAAAACATTTTTGATTTTCGTGAAAAACCACGTGAAAACATTTTTGGATTTCGTGAAAAACTATACAAAAACATTTTTGATTTTCGTGATTATTTCCGCCCGTATAGGATTCCCATTCCGGAGATCATCCAGGGAGCAGCGGCATATCCGGGGATAAAATCCAGTTTCTTCTCAAGATTGCCGATGTAGTGAATTTCTGTGATTCCTTCTTTTTTTAACTCTTCGACAAATTCTTCCATGTCACCGTAGAGTGCTTTCTGGGAGAACATGTCCTGAAAGGAGAAGGCACCGCCCTTTTTGACTATGCGCAGAGCTTCTCTGACCACATCCCGTTTATCCTTGGCGGAACGGACTTCGTGGAAGACAAAGTTGCTGACAGTGGCATCGAAGGTCTCATCCGGATCTTCCAGATGGGCGGCATCTCCTTTGTGGAAGGTGATCCGGTCGGCAACACCCTCCGCTTTCGCATTGGCTTCACATTGCTCTTTGGCATAGTTCCACTCGGCACCCCAGTAGTCCATACCGACGAGTTTTGCCTTGGGGAAAGCCTTGGCGCAGCGGATCGTCAGGGCAGCCGCACCACATCCGATGTCGAGCAGAGTGCCTTCGCCGTCCCATTCCAGATGATCTACGAGATGCTGATGGACTTTTGCCATCATGTTGCCTTTGCCGAAGGCAAACAATTCATGACAGATGTGCATGTAAATGCCATAGACCAGGCAAATCGCGGCAAGAATGCCCAGGATCCATGTCGGAATGGCAAGATGCAGCACCGGTCCGGTCACATAGGCGGCAATGCCGAGTACGGCAGCAGCGACATAGCACAGCGCCAACATTTTTTCAGGTACCCAGTTTCCGTAGTTCACGTTTTTGTTCATAACTAATCCTCCTACTTGTTTTCTGAATATAACAAAAGTTATATTTGTTATTTTTTATAAAAGAAAATGCCCACCGCATTAACGGTGAGCATCCTTCTCGCTCTTAAAATATGCAATTAAACCCTGCGTTCCGGCATCGGCGTGAATACCGATGGCTTTCGTCAGGAACAGGCGGTGTTCCATATCATAATCTCCTTTGATCAATTCCAGAAATCCGTGTAACCTCATGGATGTCAGAATCCGTAGTAATTCTTTATCGGGCACATAGCCTAGTTGTTTTTCATAATAGCCCTGAAAGGCCGTGAACATATTGTTGAAGACGACATCCCGGAAGGATTCGTATTTGCTGCCGGAGCATTTCTCCAGTACCAGTTCACATTCCTGCCTGTGCGCACAGATATATTCCATGATCTCACGTTCATTCTGCTCTGCGGTCTCAGGATGTTCCTGTTCTCTTTTGGTAATTTCATACATCATTTTCTGATATTCGGCAATCAGGGGATCCAGAATTGCCCCCAGCAGTGCCTCTTTATTTTCAAAAGAGAAATAAAAAGCCCCGGTAGTAACTCCGGCCCGTTTGCAGATATCCCGGAGGTTCGCCCCGGCGTAGCCTTTTTCCAGAAATTCTTCCCTGCCGCAGCGGATTAAGTTTTCTTCCGTGATTTTCTTACGATCTGTCTCCATAACAATTGTTATATTAGCATAGACTAACTCGAGGGTCAAGAAAAAATCTACAGGTAAAATATTTTTGATTTCCGCAAAAATCTCTACAAAAATGTTTTGGTTTATCGTTATTTTAAGATATAATAAAAATAGTAGCAGGAAAACTAAGATAGTGATATATAGCGGGGAAATGAATATGGACAAAGACCCATTTAAAGAATATCTGAGAGAATCCGAACCGAATAAAGCAACAAAAGGGTATGTGTGGAGCACGGCGGTTGGACTTCAGGCAGTAGATGGTCTGAAACCCTCGCAATATCTGATTGACACTGCAATTCAAAATATTGAAGGTAAGATCACGCTAAAAGAGGCACAGAGTCTTATAGAAAGCTATTACAATGAGAGACCTGTCCGTGTATCAGATAATGAACGCACGGAAGAAGCAGATAAAGTTTCCAGCCGTATTGCGGAGCTCCTTTCCGAAACGGCGTTTTCCTTTTCACCGAATGAGTATATAGCTATTCATCGTAAGCTTTTTCGTGGAATATATAAGCATGCCGGAAAAATAAGAGATTATAATATTACGAAGAAAGAATGGGTGCTTGATGGCGCAACGGTCGTTTATGGGAGTGCTTCAGAACTGCGTGCTACATTGGAATATGATTTTTCGCAGGAAAAGGATTTTAGTTATAAAGGACTTTCGATAGAAGAGAGCATTCATCATCTGGCTTTGTTTGTATCAAGGCTATGGCAAATTCACATTTTTGGTGAGGGAAACACAAGAACCACAGCGGTTTTTTTCATAAAATATTTGAGAACACTTGGTTTTTTTGCAACAAATGACATTTTTGCGGAAAATGCATGGTATTTCAGAAATGCACTTGTCAGGGCCAATTATACGAATTTACAAAAAGGAATTCATGAGACAACGGAATATTTGGAACTCTTCCTCAGAAATATGCTTTTAAATGAACACAACGAGCTGCACAATCGAAATATGCATATCAGTGGACTTTTAAAGGATACAAAAGTGGACATTGGAACTTCAAAAGTGGACATTGGAACTTCAAAAGTGGACATTGGAACTCAAAAAATGGACATTGAAACATCAAAAGTGGACATTGAAACAAGATTGGCTGAAAAAACGCTGAATTTTTCAACAAAAACAATTATGCATATCCGTGTATTATATGAAAAATTCGGAGATTGTCAGTTTTTTGGCAGAGGAGAGGTTATGGAATTGCTTGGGCTGAAAAGTTCAGGCGCTTCTAAAATAATATCCAATATGGTACAGGCTGATGTAATCGAACCGGTATCCGGGCATGGAAAAGGAAAATACAAATTCAAAGAGTTATAGAGTATATTGGATTTAAAGGCATCGGAACATCCGGTGCCTTTTTTTAAAATACAGGAACCTTTTTACCGTCCGGCGACTCATATAGTATGAAGCCGGCGAAGAGAAGGAGGTGTTACTTTGTCAGTTATGACAAAAGAGGAATTTGTGCGGGAAGTGCGGGGCTATACCCTGCATATGTACCGACTGGCATATTCTATTCTGAATAATAGTACGGATGCGGAGGACGCTGTCAGTGAAGCGGTGCTGCATGCCTATGAAAAATTAAGGACACTGCGGGATCCGGGCAGCTTTAAAAACTGGATCTTACAGATCACGGCAAATGAAGCGAAAAAGATTTATCGGCAAAATAAGCGGACCGGTGCGGTGGCATGGGAAGAGAATCTGTCCCCGGCATTTTATGACGAACACCATGAACTGTGGGATGCTGTCATGCAGCTGGATGGCGGATACCGGGATGTGATCGTACTGTTTTACTATGAACAGTGCACAATCCCGGAGATCAGCAGGATATTGGAATGCAGGCAGGGAACCGTAAAATCGAGATTGTACCGGGCGCGGATGGAGAGCATGAATCATGAAAAACTGGAAACATATTTTTCCGGGTTGCAGGATGCAGATGTTGCAGCGGATAGCTACAGCAGACCGCTTACGGACGGCGAAAAAACAGGCTGGAAGAACTGAGGCAGGCCTATCTGGAGGAAGGATATTTCCCCCAAAAGGAACTTGCCATGCTTGATAGTCCTGAAAAATACAAAAAGGGCGTGGCTTTCTATGCAGCGCGGAGTACATTTTTCCTGCCGGAAGAGGAAATGACGGAGGAGGAACTGTTGGAGCTGATCGATTTCCGTGAGAAGAGAGATTATAGTCTGGCGAAAATCACAGAAGAGATCGAGGCGGGCGACTATGAATATGTGAAGACGGAAGATAGTGCATTACCGGGTGATATGTCACAGGAGAGCGGATCGCAACAGACACAGGGCGCAGGAGAGGCAAGTGTAGTCCCGGGGGCAGATACGGCAGCACAAGAATGGCAGGTCGCCTATGAGGGAGAACTCAGTATCCGGTGTGCTGTGGCGGCAGAACAGGGGCTGTATGTCGGTGGGTTCACCATGGAAGGGAAAGCACGGGTGGAATATCTGGCTTACGGCAGCGGGACCCCGGAAAAGTTTTATGATGATTTCGATGAGGACGGCGAGGTGTATAGCCTGTGCATCGCACCGGACGGAAGTGTCTATGCGGCATTGCGCGGACTGGCATCTCCGGGAGCGGAACATGGCCGGCTGCCTGTGATCTACCATATCAGTCCGGAGGGAACGCTTCTGGACTGCTTTGCGGCCGGAGACCGGGAGTGGAATATTGTAGATAGTATGGCAACGGATGCACAGGGCAGGCTGTATACACGAATGAGAATGCAGGAGGATGGCGGCTATGTGCGGATCTACACGGCAGAGGGAGACCTCATCGGAACGATGGCGGATGATGGTGTGTATGCTGTGCAAGGTGCCGGAGCCCTGGGACAGGGAAAGGACGGAAAAGTCTATGCAGCAGCACTGGCAACGGAGAATGTGACAGCAGAGGATGACCCTGTGACATTAGTGTCAGTAGACCCGGAGAGGTTGTGTTTTCTACCGGTGCAGGGGGATGCAACGGAGAATGCGAAGGCTGTTCAAAGCACAGGGACGATCTACCAGTGGAATATGGTGGCAGCAGGTGTGAGTGATGGCTCCGATTTTATCCTGTGGGGATACAGCGGCGTTGATACCTACCGTTTGGAAGATGCGGAATTTACCAGAGCGCAGGAAGTCTGGGAGATGCCCTGCGGTACGGAAGGAACCTGCGCGGTAATCGTTCCGGATGGCCGGATACTCTATATCGGAGCCACAGGCGGTGTGCAGGGACAGACGGCAGCCGGCGTGGACATCTCCGGAAAAGACCCGGCGAAGACATATTTTTATTATGAACCGCTGAAGTAACAGAAAAAGCTATAATGAGATGGGTTGAGCGAGTGGAAAATGGGAAATTTCCACTCGCTCTATTGTGCCTATAATACGTTATCATGTATAATGAAAATAAGAATAAATGGCAACGAAAATGGTCACAAAGCAGTCGAAAGAAAACGAAGTATATATGAAAAAAACAACTTTAGAAGAAAAATTAGGATATAATCAAAAAGGAGCCAAAAAGGAGCTAAAAATGGAGCCGATAGAAAGATAGATATATTATATCAAATGGAAGAAAATCCAGAGGTAACGCAGGTTAAACTTATGGAGGGATTTGATCTTTCAAGAAAACAAATTCAAAGACTTATAAAAGACATGCGAGAAGAAGGTTTGGTTGAAAGACGTGGTTCTAATAGAAACGGGAAGTGGATTGCAAAGAAGTAAATAACAGGAGAGATTTTATTTGGCATGATGAGTGACGAAAGATGTATGAAGAAAATCAACGTAAAAGTGACGTTTTTTCTTAGCTTAATTGCGGTTGTGCTGTTGACGGCAGGTATCCTGTGCGGGCGTGAGGTCTGGCTGTATGAGCACCCGGAGATCCGGATTACCTTTAGCTGCGACAAGAGAGAAAATATATATCGCTCTTATCCTTTTTGCGTTATTCGTGGCAGATCTCATATCGGACAGGGATATGCGGTACGTTATGATGAGGAAATATAGCAGTTCCGGGATGCAACAGGGGAAGTGTTTCAATGGATTAACGAAAAGTATGATTCCCCATTATCCGTGTCATCGGATGTAACAATAGGTGAAGGAAAAACGGTGATCACTTTCTGGGGAACAGGGAAATCTATTGAGACCGGAGAGATGGAGGAAATCAACCGGGACTGCGTGCTGGAGTATGAACTGGACGCAGAGGTGTTACATTTGGAAGAAACACCGGAGCTGGTAGAAAACGTTTGGGATCCGAAAGAGAAGGGGCAGCAGGGACAGGCGGAGACGATTTATGATCCGGAAGCAGGTGTAACGGCGACTTTGCGGGATATTTCCAATGTGGGTGCTAATCTTATCATCAGACGTGAGGATGACGATGACGGGGCAGAGGTGATCTATGGAGAGGCTTATATTCTCCAACGGCAGGTAGACGGAGAGTGGCAGGATGCAGAGACGGTGCCGGATAATTATGGCTTTCCAATGGTGGGCTATAATGTCCCCGGTGGTGAGGAAGCCTCGATCTACTATAATTGGGAGTGGCTCTACGGAGCACTGGAACCGGGAAAATATCGAATGGTCTGGGATGTCTCAAGAAAAGACAGCGGTTCGGCAAGCGCACAGACATACCGGGAGCATATACGTTTTCGACTTTAGAGAGGGGAAAAGCTAATGAAGAAAAAAGTATTATGGATAATAGGGGTATGTATCATACTAATCAGTATATGGGGTATCAGGGAAATTTATTTGTACAACAATCCCGAAGTAATCATCACATATAGCAATGAAAACACAGAGGAATCACATCGCTCTCTTCCAGTCTATGCGATAAATCCAAAGTCAAGATTTGGGCAGGCAGCCCGCTACGACAAGGAGATGAAAGACTGGTGGGAAGCCACAAATGAAGTAAACCTATGGCTTCATAATGACTTGAAAGCACCCATGGATGTGTCATCCACAGTTGAAATTATGGATGGAACCGCGAAGATTACCTATCAGGGAACGGCAACTTCTTTAGAGAATGAAAATGTGGAGATATACAAAGAGGTGGTGATTGATTTTCCGGTGTCCGCGAATCTGGAAATTGAGAAAACAGAGTAAAATAGAGATGTCTGAAAGGTCCGAAAGGAAACGGGGGAGTGTGTATGAAGAAAATTAATGTAAAAGTAACGGTTTTTCTTAGTGTGATCGTATTGGCAGTGATAATCCTTTTACTGAATTTTATTGAATTCCGCAAGACGTTGGATTTTACGGCATCGGGAATACGGATGCTGAAGGAAAATGCGTCCGGAAAGCAGGAAGAGGTACAGGTAGATGTCAGTGGAACGTATTCTTATCGCGTATTGCCCTGGATTTATGCAAGTTCTTTTAACGGGAAGATATCCTTTGCAGGAGAGGGAGAGGAGCCACAGGATTATTTCTTTCTGTACGGGGGAAGAAAAGGCGTTTTCCAAAGTGGGAGAGGTGCCGGACAGATCCTGACGCCGGATATGAGCACGTGTGCAGCAATTTATGAGGCAGTGCAAGGTGTGGAAAAAGGGATGATTTCTGCCACCGCAAATTCGGCGGAAGAGAATCAGATATTCTATATTTTGTACCCGGCGACGACATTGGAAGAAGCGTATGAAATATCCGATGTATTGTATCCCGGAATGTTGGGAAAATAGATTTCTTGCTTGACAGACAGGTCGATAGAATGTAGACTATGCTTATAAAGTCTATATTCTATCGACTATCGATGGCTGGTGCAGCAGAGCGGAGGGGCTTATGGGTGAGAACATCTACAGAATATTTGACGTTGTATGGAAATTAAGTCTGGTAGGAGGATACTGCGTATTGCTGGTGCTCCTGGCCAGACTTTTGTTGAAAAAAGCCCCCAAATGGTGTTCTTATCTGCTGTGGGGAGTCGTATTTGTGCGCTTGTGCTGTCCGGTGTTGCCACGGACGGGGATCAGTCTGATTCCGGAGCGGCTGCTGGCGGTTGGAACGGAGACGATGTACGGACAGTCAGCAAACGGCTATGGTAATAATGGTGTGCTTCCAGATGTGGATCCTAACGGACAGAGCAGTTGGCAACAGGCAGGAAATTTGCATGCCGGGACGGCAGGAAATATGCCGGGAGCCGCAGGATTAGCGAACGAAAACAGAAATGTTGCGAATGCAATCGATAACGAAAGCGATGCGAATGCATTCGGAACAGACGGAGCCGATGGAAGCCAGGTAGCAGGTAATGCTGTAGATGGTGGCTGCTTAGCTGACAACCGGGACAATGCGGACGGGGCTTTGCAAATCACAGGAGCAGAAAACGGAAGCAGTGGTGCAGCCATGGAGGAATCGGTTACCGATACAAATGGCACAGCTGTCGCAAACACACTGTATCGCCCGGTAGGTTTCCGTGTCATTGCAATGGTATGGCTGTTTGGAATGGCAGGATTTATGGGGTATCATGCCTTTTCCTACCTGCGTATGCGTAACCGGCTTCACAGACCTGACGGCGGTGTCAGACAGGTGGAACCGGGGATCTGCGAAATCGACGGTGGGCATCTGTCCTTTGTCATGGGACTGGTGCATCCGGTGATCTATCTGTCTTCGGGCTTAGATCCCGAGAGCAGAAACGTTGTGCTGTGCCACGAGAGAGTGCATTTGCAGCGCAGGGATTATCTCTTC
>NZ_JAOQJO010000003.1:97936-205416 GCF_025567015.1 Waltera acetigignens
AGGATCCGCCATGTACTGGATTATCGCAAGCCGCCGTTCTGGGTCATGATTGGCGCGGCAGCAGTGATCGTGGTACTGGCGGTGTGTCTGTGCAGCAATCCCGGTGGAAGTGGGAACGGGGCAGGCACGGCGGATCGTGCAGATACAGACGACAGCGCAGGAGCAGAAATGGATGTAGACAGCAATGCGGAGACGAGTGGAAATATTGCGCAGTTTCCGGACAGCATCAAGACACCGGAAGATTTTGCAAAGGTAACGATTCATAGCAGAGAAGATTTTGCCGCTGTTTTTGATGTGGAAGAAATCGAAGAAAAGCATTCCTTTGCAGCGGATCAAGTGGCTTATGATCTGCTGGTTCGTGAAAACAATACGAATGCCGCGTATGCGATATTCAAAGCACTGGCGGAGGAACCTGCATCCGAGACTTATAGAAAATATACAGATCCGGTAACGGCAGCGGTGTCACTGTTGCACCTGGGTGATGGAAGCGGAGCCGTGACCGAGACGCTGTATCCGGCAGGGCGGCAATATCCTTATTATCGGGAGGACTCTGACCGGCCGGGAGAAGGCTCTGTGGTGAATGTACATTATACTTTTGCGGATGGATCTGCTGTAGATATTCCCATGGTCATGGCGGAGGAGATGACGCAGCTGTGGCTCTTATCCTTTGGAGATCCGGGCAGTGCGGAGGACTCGGGATATGGTCCGCTCACCGGTGATATCTGTACCAGAATGGTCTATGGGGAGTACGAACTCCGACAACCGGACAGAGCGGTCTACTGGGGCTGGATGGACTGGTATCCTGTGGATGCCGGCAGTTATTCGACTTATTATCCCCATGTACAGATTTCAAATTACGGGATCTATACCATGAGTGAACTTTGGGGAACGTCCGGCAGTGTATTTCGCTGCATTCAAGCGGAACGCATCATGGCAACGGGCTGGTATGACGTTACCTGTGAGCGGGGCGCATATGACACATCGGATGCCTATACACAGCTGCAAAAAGATCTGCCGGATGTGACGGAATGGAGCGGCGGCAAGGTCTATTATCTGACAGATCCCGATGAGGCGCATCTTATGACGGATGAGTGGATGCCGAGGGTACTTCGGGAGTTTGACATGAGTACCCATACTGTCACCGATACGGTTCTGCCGGTGAATTTGCAGCTCAACAGCGGCACGACGCTTCATGTTCATGACGGATATTATGACATTTACAATAGTAATCCATCCATAAGTATGCGGTTTGCACTTAGCGGGGCGGATAGCCAGCACATCGAAAGAGCAGACATTCTGGCCTATCCGGGTGTGGTATTTGATGTATCGGAGCGGACAGAAACTGAGACATCGGCGCAGCTGGATCTGGATGGCGATGGTGTGCCGGAGAAGATTTCTCTGCATCCTGCGGAGCCGGTAACGGGGTATTCTCTGGAGCAATATACGATATATCTGAATCTGGGACTTAGTCAAATGAATTGCTATGACCTGCAGGATGCAGTGTTGGAGATAGACGGACAGACGGCTGAGATTCCGGACAGCACGGGAAATATGAGCAATTCGATCTTCGCTTTCAGCCCGGACGGAGAACAGCTCCTGATCGCATTGTATGATGACGGCGAAAGCGCAGATCCACTGACCCGAATCTATCACTATGAAGACGGAAAACCGGTGGAAACAGACCGGCTCGCACAGGATCTGCGAAAGGCATGGATACAGGATGGACAGATGGTTATCACCGAACCATATTTTGCGGTGCAGAATGATTATATCCAGAAAATCTATCAGGTAACATCGAACGGAAGACTTCGGGAAGTGCCACAGGAGGAATATGTATTAAGTGCCTGGGAGGAAGTGGAGCTGCGGCAGGATATAACGCTCTACCGTACACCGGACGGGGATGAGACCTTTGTGCTGCCCAAAGGAAGCAAGGTACGCATGACGAAGCTGGATGCAACACAGGACTGGATCTGCATCGAGATTACGGATGGTGTGAAGGGGTGGTTTCGGTTACGGGATGGAACGGATTACAGTGACTATTTCAGCGGTTTATATTTTGCAGGGTAAAGTGTGAAAAGGAGATACAGATCATGCATTGGAGTAAAAAGAACAAAGGAATCGTAATTTTTCTGATCGTTATAGTTGCTGTAGTCCTGCTGTGTCTCGGAGATTACGGATTGCGATATTATGATACTCCGAAAGAGGAAACATATGATTATGTTGGCAGTGGCATGTTAGTCGGTTTGGTAAATCCGCAATTTTATCAACAGGTTCCGGTAGAGATTCATGCGAAAAAGGCACATTTTATCTGGAAAAATCAGGAGGATTATATTCAGGGAAATGTATGGCTGGATGGAGAAAAGATTTTTGGTGATGAGGAAATGGGATTTACGACACTTTTCGTAAAAGCGGAACCATCGTATTCCTGCATCACAACTACCGATGGAGATACATCCGGTAATATGTTCCTTATCTCAAAAGATCTAAAAAACGTATTATGTGGAGTAAGAATAGAAGAGGAAGAGTTCCTGCTGGTAGTACCGGCTGAGGATAAAGCAACTGCAGATGGCATGATCGACAATGCAGCAAAACAATCACAGGCGTTTTCCTGGTGGCTGTTGGAAGTATACAAGGATATCATAAAGGATACTGTGAAATGAGATAAATAATGAAAAATGGGGAGGTTGTGCTTATGATGCAGCAGTTAAGTTTCAGTCCGGTGGAAAACATATTGACAGTCCTGTTCGCAGCGGCAATTCTGGGATATCTTCTGTACCTCCTGGTGCGGAGCTTACGGAACAGGCAACGGGGATATCATACGGTGAATCGCGCAAAAGTCTTCAGCAAGAGACAGGCTACCGCTGTGAATCAGCCGGTATATCTGGCAAACGGCACGGTAAATTCCGGAGTAACCGAGGCGGAAAACGTCAAGACTGTCATTTTTGAAAATCTGGAAAAAGAGGGCGAACAGATCACCTTGGAAGTTTCCGACAGAATCTACGGAGAATTGCAGGAAGGCGATTGCGCAAGCCTAAGCTGCCGGGACGGAAAATTAGTGAGCTTCGGAGCGTTACAGAACAGGGATGACAGAGAGCGGAGCTTCCGCGGATAGGGAAGCAGAGAACATAGGAGGGGCTTTATGGTGGAAGGTATCTATCGTTTGTTTGACAGTATATGGCGTCTCAGTCTGGTGGGAAGCTATTGTATTTTGTTGGTGATACTGGCCAGATTTTTACTGAAAAAAGCCCCGAAATGGTGTTCCTATCTGCTGTGGGGAATCGTATTTGTGCGGTTATGTTGTCCGGTGCTGCCGGGGACCAGGATCAGTCTGATCCCGGAGCGTCTGTTGACCGTAGGGACGGCGACAACCTCTGCACAGTTGGCTGCCGGGAACAGTGCCGGATCAGTTGACAATGAGGGAGTTTATAATGGCAGCCTCATTGGAGACAATACTGTGGATGCAGTGCTGTCCGGGGCGGATAACACGGAAAATCTGAATGGCGGGACTTTAGGAGCAGCCGGAAATGGGGAAGGTTCTGCACCTGTGCCGGGACAGGATGGAAACGTAGAAGGCATGAATGAAATTGGAGATGACGGTGTCGGCGGAATTCAGGCACCGGGTAATGTTACGAATGCCTTGGATGATGGTTACCCGGTGGATAACCGGGATAATGCGGACGATTCTTTGCAAAGGATCGGTGCAACAATGGGAAAAACATGGTTTCGTGTCCTGTTGATCGCATGGTTACTTGGAATGGCAGGATTTATGGGGTATCATACTTTTTCCTACCTGCGTATGCGTCACCGTATCCGCAGACCTGACAGCGGTGTCAGACAGGTGGAACCGGGAATCTGCGAGATTGACGGAGGACACCTGTCCTTCGTCATGGGGCTGATCCATCCGGTGATCTATCTCTCTTCGGGGCTGGATCCGGAGAGCAGAAAAGTCGTGTTGTGCCACGAGAGAGTGCATCTGCAGCGCAGGGATTACCTTTTCAAACCGGCAGCGCTGCTGATCTGCTGTGTGCATTGGTTTAACCCGTTGGTGTGGCTGGCATTTTATCTGATGAATATGGACTGTGAGATGTCCTGCGATGAAAAAGTTGTGAAGCTTCTCGGCGAGGAGAGCAAGAAGATCTATTCCTATACATTGCTGGAAGAAGCTTCCGGCGGAGAGTGGAAGCGTTATCGGGGCGGTTCCATCTGCGCACTGCTTTCTTTTGGCGAAGACCATGTGAAGAATCGTATTCGTCATGTACTGGATTATCGCAAGCCGCCGTTCTGGGTCATGATCGGCGCGGCAGCAGTGATCGTGGTACTGGTGGTGTGCCTGTGCAGCAACCCCGGAGGAAATGGGAACGGGGCAGATACAGCAAATGTGTCTGACGTTTCCGATGCGACAGAAGAAGTGACGACCGGAGAATTCACAGAGGACGGTTCAGACGATGAAGGCAGGAAAACCGAATGGCTGGCGGCATTGGAACAGGGGATTCATAGCAGAGAAGAATTCAGTGCGTTGTTTGATGTGGATACCTTGGAGGATACCCGGTCTTTTGCCGGACAGGACGGCATTCAATATCTGGAATACAACGGCGTTGCGGCGAGAAAACTGCACAGACAGATCCTGGATGGGGATACCGCAGCCCACGAGACTTATAAGGATCCGGTAAAAGCGGCGGAAGCACTGCTGCATCTGGAGGGTGGCAGCGGAGAAATGACGGAACTGCTCTATGAAGCGGAAAGGCAGTATTTATTTTTCCAAAAAGATTCCACAAGACCCGGCGAAGGCTCTGTGGCAAACGTACATTATATTTTCGCTGACGGATCCGATATTGATATTCCCATGGTATTCGCCGAGGAGAGCAGTCAGATCTGGATGCTGTCACTGGGAGATATCGACAGTAAAGGACGGCATTCTTACGGTCCGTTGGATGGAGAGAATCAGGCAAGAATCGTCTATGCGGAATATGGACCGCAGGATGTGGAAGAGGATCCTTTGGCGGGAGCCCATCCCGGGGATTATACGCAGGTACCTCAGGGATCTTTTAGAGATCAATATGCTACTTATCAGGTGTCCAGTTACGGCATCTATGTGGCAACCGGGAGTGATGCCGGACTGGATTGTGTCGTACCGGGGTATATTGCGCCGGGATATGCAGCATCCCACTGGTCATGCGTATATCAGGATCGGAGACTCTTCAATACTTCGGATCAGTGTGACTATTTAGATTGTTACCGGGATGAGATAGAGAGCGTGCGCTTGTACTACCTGGCATCCTCTGACTATCAGGATGGCGACTTGGACATCTGGATCGACACGATCCGGGAATATGATACTTCGGGACAGACCGGAGAAAACGGGGTCACGGACTGGAAGCTGCCGTCGGAGGCGCAGGATTTCGACAAGGCTTCGTTTCGTGCAGAGGACGGTTACTGGATCTTCGAAAATAGTGATGGCAGCGAACAGCTGAAGCTGCCGATCCTGTCTGTAAGGCCGGTATGGAACGGGAAAACAGCAGCGGAACTGACCGCAGAGGAGACAGATGCCTATGCAGCCGCACAGAGGCAGGAAATCCTGACAAAAGTAGGAGTTGTCTATGATGTGTCCGAGCGTGCGGCACAGGAGACCTATGCGCTGCTTGATTTGGACGGAGACGGAACCGCAGACCGGATCACGCTTCGTTCCAGGATGGCGCAGGCACTGAATACGCCGGATCATTCTCCGCTGGATCAGTATGTTTTTACGGTCAACACGACGAGTGGCGAGATGCGGACGGCACAGAATCTGGGGAACAGCATCTATGCCTTCAGCCCGGACGGCAGACAGATATTGTTAGCCCTTACCAGAAAAGATGAGCAGGGGCAGTACGAGAGCTTTCTGTTCCGGTACCGGAACGGCGAATTACAGGAAGTGGGAAGCTTCGCACAGGATATTCGTAAAATCTGGGTGCAAAACGGACAGATCACTACCGGCCGGAACAGTGATGATATCATATTTGCAGAACCCAATATGACCGGTGCAAACACAATTCAAGATTCCAGAAATTCAGATGGAACACCATCAAGGGCATATGTAGAAACATTGCAGGAGAAAATTTCGGCAGATATGGTTGCCGGGAAATTACCATTTGTAGTTACCTCCGTCATTAGGGAAAATCCACTGAGATTGGAGGTGGAACTGACCGAGATGACAGACGAGAATATAAAGATCATTCGATCCTATGAAACAAATGGCAGTGCCATAACATTTGCACAAAGCAGTGGCAATGTACAAGAGCTGCAGCATAATAATGATTCGCAAAGTCAAATAGCACCCCAGATTTCAAAAGAAGATGAAAACGATTGATTAACAGAAAGAGTTGACAGAGAAGAATAATGATGTTCAGGCGGTAATTATCAGCGGAAATCGAATAGATCATCGTTGAATTACCGCCTCAAATTTTATGCAAAGGTATCTGGACGGTAAATAGAAATAAGCTACATCGGAATTGTTTATTTTAATATGAAATTATTGGAAACAGTTAATGAAAGTGCAACAAAAATATGATATTTTAAATTCGTAATATAAAAAGAGTTACGGATTTAAAGTAAGAAATGCGTGAGAATTTTAAGCAGTAAGGGAGATTATCATGAAAAAACAATACAGATTAGCAACATTTGCACTGTCCGCCTGCCTGTTAATGGCATGTGGCGCCCGGGAGACCAATGCACCGGAGAACAACGAAGCGGAGAAACAAACCGAAAATATTTCCAATATAGACACTAAAATAGATGAGGCAGAGACCTCCGGAGCTCTCACAGAGTCCGAATCCCGGGAAACACCCATTGCACCGAAAGAGATCCTCATAGATTTCACTGGAATCTCGGAATTTCACCCGGAAGGAACTGCGGCGCAGCCCTATTCCCTGGAAATCCTTTCCGAGACGTATAACAATATTACTTTTGCAGACGAATGGTACAATGCATCGGAAGACATTTCCCTTCCCATGATCGGAGAAAACTGGGACTGCTTCTATGATGAAAATTATACCTATCAGTGGGAGTATACCTATCAGTGGGAGGATGGAAAACTCAGCATTTTCGATGGTGAGAACTGCCTGTATGTACTGGAATATCCGACAGACAAATGGTACGTCAACGGTAATAATGCCTGCCTTGAGAACGGAATTTTTTACGGGGCTTCAGTAATGAACGGTTATGCGCAGCCGGACAGCTGCTTTATGTTTGCCTATGATCTGGAAAATGAGAAACTGCTGTGGCGAAGTGCAGACCAGACTTATAACAGCATGAATTTTCTCGTGAAAGGGGACGTGATCTTCTGCGGCTATGGCTTTACCGCAGAGGACGATTATCTCTATCAGCTGGATAAAAATACCGGAGAGGTGATCGACCGCCTGCCTCTGAAAAAGATGCCGGACCTCATGGCAGAGAAGGATGACCGGTTGTATGTGCACACCTATAGTTATGATTATGTGATTGAGATAGGGAATCATACTGAAATAAATCAAATTTATTTAAACGCGGTCGAAGAACTGGAAAATACGGGATATTTGCCAAACGGAGATTATTGTTATGTTGATAATGGTACTGGTTTTGAAAAACAAAAAGAGCTGGCATATCCCAATGAATTCGTGATATATGACATAAATGATGATGGTATAGATGAGCTATTGATAGGAGTTGAAGGAACGTGCAATTCGGACAGTGCACAATATATTTACCGATTTTCCGAGAAAAAAGAAGAGCTTGAATTATTATTTGACTACTATTATGGATGTAGATTTTATGAAAATGGATTGATATATGCTCCGGCATCACATTCGGGATATACATATAATGATGACTTTTGGCCGTATGAAGTATATCGGTATAATGAAATGGAAAATATGTACGAATGTATTGCCAGTGTTGAAGAGTTAGATTTAAACGCATGCCCGGAATACAAGGATAATTTTCCGTTTAAAGATGATAAAGATGGTGATAAAAAAATATACTTTGTGCGATTTTATGAAGACTCTCTTCGTTTAGATGAAGGAGAGTATAATGATTGGAAAGAAAAGCTATTTGAGAGTGATTTATTTGAGCTTAATTGGCATACTTTAAGTTAAAGTAATGATTGGGTAAAATATCATTACCAAAAACCGTGCAATGCACAAAAATAAGGAGCGACGCTGCGGAAATTAAGAGAGATTCCTACCTTGAAGAGTCAAAGATACGAAAAGATAATGGGATAATGATTAATACGGCGCCGAACAAAATTGAATTACTAGATTTTGGAAAAAGTTCGACAGCGTCGAACCAATTTGTTACAGATCCAGATGTTTTGGTCAATAATTTATCGTTTTCACGCACACGTGAGATAGATACTTTTGAAAATTTTTTCTGAAACGGAATGTTTTATCATTAAATATTGAATGTGCAATAAAAATATGCTATTTTAAAAATGTAACATAAAAAGAGTTACATTTTTAAAAATGGTGACTATATGAAGAATTTTTTGGAAAAAACATTGCGTCAAAATGTGATGATAGAAGAAACTGAATATTTGAATGAGAAGCTGCCCCTGGCCTTTCGTGGAAGATACACTTTTTATAAGGTTGAAACAAACGGTTCACCATGGATAGCAATTCAACCCAAGGCAGATGTTGGCTTGGCAGCGCTTAGAAAGGACTGGATTAAAATTGAAAAGGCAGCAGGTCTTAATTGCGCCATTTTTTTTGATTCTACATCATTTTATATTAAAGAAAAATTATTGGAAGAGGGAATTCCCTTTGTACTGAAAGATAAACAGGTGTACTTGCCTTTTATCGGATATTTGCTGTCCAATGAGAATGAAAGGAAAATTTCTCCGGTTCATTTGATTTCATTTTTAACACAAAAAGTTATATTGGTTGCAATATATGAAAAATGGGAAAATGTTACTGCATCAAAAGCTGCAATAAGATTAGGCGTTACGAAAATGTCTGCAAACAGGTGCTTTGATGAAATTGAGTATCTGAATGTGGATATTTTGGGTATGAAGGGTAAATCCAGGGTGATAACTGTTCCAGCGGATATTCAGAAACTGTGGAATGATGTACGGGTCATATTGAGAAACCCTGTGATTGCAAGGTATGAACTAAAAGAGGATATTCAATTGGGAAAAAAGGCAGGAATCACTGCACTATGTGAGTACTCATTACTTTCGGATAATGAATATCCGACTTATGCAATTACCAAAAAAGAAATAACAGAATCCGGAATTAGAAAAATGAAGCAGGTACATTCCGGGGAAGAAATAGGATGCGTTGTTCTGGAACTCGGATACTTTATTGATTTTAAGAATAAGAAACTGGAAGATCCATTGAGTGTGACATTGTCGCTTACAGAGAGTGAGAAACAGGATGAAAGAATTGGTATTTCTATAAAGAGGATGCTGGAGGAATACGTATGGTAAAAGGCTTTTGAAAAATCTTGTGGGAGGAGGATTCAGAAAAAGTATGTACAAAGCAAAGATGAGGTGTGTGGCATTATTAATAATTATGTTAAGCATGGTAAGCTGTGGGCAGAATAGACCGGAACAGAATGATACAGAACAGAATACTTCAGAAGTTACCGAGGAGATGACACCTAATACCATAACGACTACAGCTGTATCAAATGAAGAGACTGAACCGGTTGATTTATTGGAAGATTTCAGTTTGGAAAATTTAAAAGGGAAAACCGATCCGGAAGTAATCAGACAGGAATTATCCGTCCTTCCGTTAAATATAGAAGAACTCAAAGATTATCCGGTGTATGTCTTGGATTGGCAGTCAAGGGAATGCAGCGGAGCAGAATTGCTGGACGAATTTTACGAGCAGACATCAGAGAATCAACCGGCGCAATTAGTGATTGTACACCATTTAGTGAGTGAGGAATTGGTTACAGCGAGATGTATTTCCATTCCCTGAACATAATTAGAAAGCAGCCGGAACAAAGTGAAATTGAACTAATAATGATAGTATTTACGGATCAGGAAGATGTCTCCGATGAAGAAGCGGAACAGTATGTGCAATTGTTATATGATGGGAAGAGACCGGAGAACGTAGAGGTGCGTCCTTTCCTGAATTTACGGAAGACAAGTTAAGTTATACAGTGGGAAGTTGTGGCAGCAGTGCTTGTTTTTTTACCTGTTGGAAAAAGAATGATATTGCGATGACGTGCGAGGGGATTACGAATGAAAACTTTTAAAACAATAGCATTATTGCTTGTAGGTACAGTATCATCTTTGCTGTTAATGGGCTGTGGAGAAATAGACACCGGGACGAATACATCTGCATGGGAGAAAGAGACTGCTGCAGTTGTGGCGGAAGAACCTGAAACGGAGATTATACTTGGAGATATCGGGGGAGCGTCGACATTACAGGAAGCAGTAGCTGATTTTAATGGTAAAAATGACGGAATAACAATCATAATACATGATTATTGCGAAGAAAATATAAGCGACGGAATTAGCTGTTTGTATGATGATATTTTGACAGGAAAAGGACCTGATATCATTATTTTTTCGACAGATGAGATGGATGTGGAAGTGCTTACAGAAAAGGGCGCAATAGAGAATCTTATTCCCTATCTGGAGAAAAGTGATGTGATTGGGGAAGAGGACATCGTTGATTCCGCGTATCAGGTTTTGACAGCGGATGGTGGCTTGTATATGTTGCCAACGAATTTTGTGTTATATACATTGATAACAAAAGAAAAATGGTGCAGTAACAAAGAAAATTTTACCTTCGAGGAAGCCTTGCGGGCCGTTCGAGAATGTGAAGAGGATCCTATGATTTCACGGGATTTATTTTTACAGGAAGGGGCAATCTGCGGAGGATATTCCGGGGAAACGGAAGATAACAGATTGGAACAATATATAAAAATTGCAGAACAATTACCGCAACAGGCGATGTTTCAAACGAATGACCTTTTGATGCGGGAAGGAAAAATTCCATTCAATCTTGAGTGCATAGGTGACATGCAACAATATTTATATAAAAAATCCATATGGGGTGAGGATGCAGTCTATACAGGATTTCCGGGAGCAGAGGGAAAGGGAAGAATATTTATTTTTGACAACTGTTTCGCCATTAACAGTCAAAGCGCGCACAAAGAAGAAGCATGGAAGTTTGTGGAAAGCTATTTTACGGAGGAAGGACAGAAAACCATTGCTCCCAATTGGAATTTCTCAATATTGCAAGATGTGCTGGATCAACAGCTTAGTGATAGCAGAAAGCAGGAATATTATCAGACATCGGATGGAAAAAGAGAGAAACTTCCTATTCTGACATACGAAATTGGCGGTACCTATGAAAATGTTTATGCGGCACAAGATGAGGATATACAGGATGTAAGGGAGATGATAAATAATACGAAGGTAATGCAACGCAGTGACCTTCCTTTCATAGGGATTACGCAGGAAGAGGCGTTGTATTATTTTAACGGAGAAAAAAGTATAGAAGAAACAGCAGCGGCTATAAGGAACAAAATTGATGAAATGCCAAATGCAACAAATGCACAGATAGATATGGATGTCGTTATCAATATAGGAGATTTTTCAGTTTCCTTATATGAAGGTGAGCAGGAAATATTGGGGAAGCTGGACAAGATGGGGCTGTTGTATGAAAAGGTTGAGGATTCGGATAACAAAAAATATGATTATTATTATAACGTAGGTGATGGGGAAGCTCAATTTATACAAGTTTATTTTCTTGAAAAAGAATGTGTCAGAATAAGAATCAGCAGTAATGAAACATTTGCACATACCTCGAGAGGCATATATTCCGGAAATACTTATTCTCAAATGGTCGAACAATATGGAGATTCTTATGAAAAACATACTTATATAGGCAAAGAGAGATATACCATTTATCGTTATGCTTTAGGAGAATGTTTCCATGAATTCGGCATACCGGGGGAAGCGACCGGTGAAATCTATAATGTTGATGTTTATGTTTCCGGTCAGATGCCTATCTATGATTATGGAGAAGAGATTGTAGAGGATTAGAAATTTTTTGAAAATATGTAAGGCGATGAGACGGACTATATGGAATAGTTGAATGCAAACGAAGGTAATGTTGAAGAACTGGAGATTCCATATTTTTCATTTACAGAAGAAAATAGAAGATAATAGGGGATAAACAAAAAGATGACAAAAAAGCAGAAAGTAGTATTTGCGGTTGTGGCGGTAGTGATTGTGCTGGGGATGATTATGTCTTACGCATTTTTGATGAAAAATCAGCATATAGACAGTACACCTGAAGAAAAAAAGATGCCTGCCATGAGTGATACAGAAGACTATGAAGTACGTGAAAGTGATGAAAGCATTCAAAGCAGCGAAACAGAAGAAGATTATTATATGACATCTACAGGAGTAACAGCAGAGGAGCAATTTGCTGAAGAGATTAAAAATGATGTTTTAAAGCATGATTGGGATGCGCTATCCGAGAAAATTTCATATCCTATTGCAATAAATGGTACTACGGTTAATAATCGTGAAGATTTTTTAAAACTCGATATTGATGGAAAGCTGAATCAAGAATTTGTAGAGGCTATTCGTGCTGAAACATGCCGAAAAATGTTTTGTAATTGGCAAGGGGTGATGATGGGGGATGGACAAATCTGGTTTGACAATGTTTATAAAGGAACAGGACCTTGGAAACTATCAATTATCGGAATTAATAATATGCTCGAGACAGAATCGGAAGATCTGAATGCGGAAGAAACGATAGAGCCAGATCCGGAAATAGCAGATGGCAGTGTGGACGAATTATCCATGGATGAGATCAAGGAATTGCTTTTTGGTGAGTGGAAAGTTACAAAATTGCTTGGCTTTACACACGTACAAAACGATTATACGAATTATCCGGAAGGACATGATATCATAGGCAATCATATTGTGATAAATGAAGATGTATTTTCCAGTGAAGGGCTTGAAAAATATGAACGTTATCAATGCGAGATTTTAGAACCTTCTTATGAGGTATCTCCTATAAAAGAACGTAATTTAATCTATTATGTAAAGGAAGCTATAAAAGACGATCCGGAACTCTATGATTGGATTCTGAATTATGATGAATTTCAGAATCTGGAAATAAGAGGCACGAGAGATGGAATAAAACGACAGCCTCCGGCAGTGGACATAATGATTTCCGGTAATACACAGTTTGTTATTCTTACGATGGATTGTGCTTTTTACCTGTTGGAAAAAGAATGATATTGCGATGATAATTGGGGGAGGAACAAAAAATGACCAAAAAGCAGAAAGTAGTATTTGCAGTTGTGGCAGCAGTGCTTGCAGTTGTGGCAGCAGTGATTGTGCTGGGGACAGTTTTGTCTTACGTATGCTATCATTTTATTTATGGGACAAGAATCACTTCCCGGGAGGGAGAAGCATACCACAAATTAGAGGGAACGGGAGTATACAGTCCGTTAGCGGTGTTCCCTTCCGCAGATATGGATACCGTTTCACAAGATTTTTATTATCAGACCCGTGATGAAATCTTTGCAGCAACCTGCCAGATCTATTTGGAAAATCAATATACCAGGGAACAGTATGAGGCAGAAACAGAACGTCTGCGTAATTTGGAATTTTCTTATCAGGATCAGACGAATATGCTCTATCAGGATGAAAAAAATTATTGCAGCGTTGCATATGTGGCAATGGCAAATTGGACCGACCGATATGAATATGCCATCACGTTAGACGACAGTAATACCATTATTTATGTCTATTTACAGAACATGGATGCAAAGGACATACATATGCAGGCTGATTACCTTCCGAAATATTTTCAGGATAATAATGCCGGAAAGCATCAGGATACAGACCCTATGACCGCGGATTACAGAAGTTTCTATGCGTTCCGGATAGGAGATCATTATATAGATTGCATGGATTTAGCGGATCAGATTGAAATCGCCGATACCGAGCCGAAGATTCAGGCAGAGGATGTAGCACAGGAAGTTGAATCTAATTAATTTCTACAAAATAATGGGGAGTAGCTAACAGATTGCTGTGCGTAATATTTGACAGTATGTTATTCGTTATAGGATAACGGAGTAATAGGCATACTATATAATATCTCTGTCGGATCCGTGACAGAGATATTTTTCAATAGTGTAAATAAAATTTGACAGAGTAGATATAAATGTTTAATAATATTTACATAAGGAGATGGGATTATGCCGAAAAAAACAATAGTGTTGTTGCCTGAAACAGAAAAAATACTTGAGCAAATGGGACTACAGATAAAGTATGCAAGGCTGCGCAGAAAATTGACGTCGGAATTGGTTGCGGAAAGAGCAGGAATCAGCAGAGCTACTTTAGTATCCATAGAAAAAGGCTCACCTTCTGTGGCAATGGGGTGCTATGCGGCTGTGCTTCATGCATTGAATTATATGGATAAGGATTTACTGCTTGTTGCTAAAGATGATGAATTGGGACGGAAATTACAGGATCTTGATTTGCCTGTAAGAAAGCGCGCACCCAGGAGGGGATAGGGAGTGGATAAAGAAAAAAAGATTTTTGTTTTTGCTGATTTTCAGCCTTATCACGAAGAAATTATAGGTACAATCTATGTTTCGCAGACGAGAGGAAAGGAATTTTACTCTTTTGAGTATGATCAGAAATGGCTGGAAAAGGGAAATATGATATTAGATCCCGATTTACAGATGTATAAGGGAAGGCAATATATTCACGATGATAAGAAGATATTCGGAGTATTTGCCGATTCCTGCCCTGATAGATGGGGACAGCGTCTGATGAAACGCAGAGAGGAATTGCGTGCCAAAAATGCAGGTGAAAAACCTAGAAAGCTTTTAGACAGTGATTATCTTCTGGGAGTGTATGATGAAGCAAGAATGGGCGGATTGCGTTTTAAAACGGAGTTGGAAGGTGAATTCTTGTCCAATGACAGGGAATTTGCAACACCACCGTGGACGTCATTAAGAGAACTCGAACAGGCATCGATTGCGTTTGAAAATGATGAAAAGGGGCTGAATGAGAAATGGTTAAAGCAATTACTTGCTCCCGGATCTTCTTTGGGAGGGGCGAGACCCAAAGCCTCTGTGCTGGCGACGGATGGCTCACTTTGGATTGCCAAATTTCCGTCTAAACATGATGATTTTAATTCCGGGGCATGGGAAATGGTAGTACATGAACTGGCTGTTATGTGTGGACTTAATGTTCCGGAGGCAAAAGCTGAAAAATTTTCCAGATTGGGAACGACATTTCTTGTAAAGCGATTTGACAGAATAGAAAGCCGAAGAATTCACTTTTCTTCAGCAATGACTATGCTTGGTAAAAAGGATGGTGCAAACGCAGCGGACGGAAGTAGTTATCTTGAAATAGTTTCTTTTCTGAAAGCAAACGGAGCAACACCTAAAAAAGATATACAGGAATTGTGGAAGCGTATTGTGTTTAGCATGGCAGTGTCCAATACAGACGATCATTTTAGAAATCATGGATTTATTCTGGAGGAGAAAGGGTGGGTACTTTCTCCGATGTATGATGTGAATCCGGATATTTATGGAGAATTTTTATCACTGAATGTGGACGAAGATAATTCTGCGATAGATTTTGATTTGGCAATAGAGGCAGCGCCATACTATGAGATATCAACAGAACAGGCGAAGAAAAATGTCACAGCCATTAGAAAAACGGTAGCAGATAATTGGCGGTCACTTGCCGGAAAATATGGAATCAGCCGTGGGGAAATCGAAAGAATGTGTCCGGCATTTCAGGGGGATGTATAGATATGTAAACGTCAAGGCTGTTGCGAAATAATTAAGAATCCATGCTGTTAAGTTTATTTGGAGAAAGCTGCACCAGCCTGGTGCAGAAATAGATTACAATCGGCAATGGCAGATCAGCGCATTATGAAATGATTAAATAAACGCACGATAAACGCACGCGCGCGTTTATAAGATAGCCTTTTGCAATCAAATTAAATAAGTGAAACAGTGTTTCGTTTTTTTGAAAACTCTTTCACCGGTTCAGCCACCACACCCCCAGATTCAGATACCCCGCGAACGCCACCCATACCAGATAAGGCAGCATCAGCCATGCGGCAGGCTTCGAGATGCGGTAAAAGGCAACGGTAGTGGCGATGATCAGGATCCACAGAGCGACCAGCCACAAAAAGGCGAAAAGATACCATCCCAGGTTGAAGAACCAGATGGACCAGAAAAAATTAAAGATAAGCTGTACAGCATACAGGGTGAGGGCTTTCGTGTCCTCACCTTTTTGCATGACAACGAGATAAGAGGCGATTCCCATGAGGACGAACAGGATACTCCACACCACCGGGAAGAGCCACATAGGCGGTGTCAGGGGAGGCTGATTCACTGTTTCAAAGGCTTTCATGCCGTCCATGGTGATCCAGGCGGAGAGTCCACCTGCCGCCAGAGGGATGGCAACGGCAGTGATGAGGTTTTTCCAGTGAATATTGTGAAATTTGTCGGAGAATTGCATGGGAGCCTCCTTTGAAAATACGATTTTGCATGTGTCAATATCCGTGTATTTCTGATTAGTATTGTATGAAAATGAGATAAAAATTATGTGTCTAGCTATAAAATGAGGACAAAAATTTGGGACTATCGGCAAACGGAGGTTTTGGTGTATGATTAAGAGTATAATAAAGCATTATGACTATCAGAAACAGGAAATATCCAAGAAAAGGTAATAGGTAACATAGCTATGAGCACAGAACAAACACAGGGTTCCCTGACAAAAGAAGCAATCCGGCTGGCGTGGCCGGCGGTCTGTGAATCCTTTTTTATCGCACTGGCGGGTATGGTGGATACTTTTATGGTGAGTACGCTCGGGGCCAATGCGGTGGCAGCAGTAGGGCTGACTACACAGCCGAAGTTCCTGGGGCTGGCACTGTTCATCGCAGCGAATGTAGCAATCTCCGCCCTGGTGGCGAGACGATTTGGAGAGAAGAGGCAGCAGGCGGCCAACGAGATTCTGGTGATGACGATCTGCTTTTGCATTGTGGCAGCGGTGATCATCAGTGCACTGACGGTGGGATTCGCGGATCAGATTATTGAATTCTGCGGATCGAGTGAGGACACGCATGCCATGGCGGCGAGATACTACCGGATCATCATGGGTGGCATGATCTTCAACGTATTGTCCATGGGAATCAATGCGGCACAGCGCGGCGCGGGCAATACGATGATCGCCCTTAGGACGAATCTGATCTCCAATCTGGTGAATATCTGCGGCAATTACCTGCTGATCAACGGCCATTTCGGATTCCCGGCACTGGGGATCACCGGAGCCGCCATTGCCACGGTATTCGGTACGGTAGTGGCATGCGTGATGAGCATCGTCTCAATCTGTCCGAAAGACGGATTTATCAGTATTCCGTACATGATCGAGCATCACATCAGACTGCGATTAGAACCGCTGTTGGAGATTATCAAAGTCGGCTATTCCGTGTTTATTGAGCAGGTATTGATGCGTATCGGTTTTATGTCTACCGCTATGATGGCTGCGAAAATGGGTACGGAAGCCATGGCGGCACATCAGGTAGGCATGAATATCCTCGGTCTGACGTTTTCATTCGGTGACGGTATGCAGGTAGCGGCGGTGGCGTTGATCGGCCGGAGTCTGGGCGAACGTGACCCGGAGAAAGCGAAAAGCTATGGAGCTATCTGTAGACGTATCGGTATGGGAATCTCTGTTGCACTGGCGGTTATCTATTTCTTCGGAGGGGAGACCATTTACCGGATGTTCTTTAGAGAAGAAAATATTATTACGTACGGCGTGAATATTATTCATTGCATTTGTATCATTGTCCTGTTCCAGGTGTCTCAGGTCATCTACATGGGATGCCTGCGCGGCGCGGGAGATACCGCATACACGGCAGTAGCTTCTACGATCAGCGTTACTTTGATCCGTACGGCGGCATCCTATATTTTCGGGTTTACTCTGGGACTGGGAATGACCGGTATCTGGATGGGTATTCTGGCGGATCAGGTATCCAGATTCCTGTTTGCGTCGATTCGGTTCCGACAGGGAAAATGGGTGACAATTAAGATTTAATGAGCGCAGGTAATGAGCTTATGATAATAACAAAACTCCCGGAGCAATATCGCACCGGGAGTTCTTGCTTTCAAATAACATGCAATGATTCACTGTGAGTTCTATTTCGTCTTCAATGTCTTTTTCATAGCAGTGAAAGTCTCTGCACTGATCACATGCTCGATCCGGCAGGCATCCTCAGCAGCAACGGTGGGATCCACACCGATGGAAGTCAGCCAGTCCGTAAGAAATGTGTGACGTTCATAGATTTTCTCTGCAATTTCCCGCCCCTTATCCAGCAGGGTGATGTAGCCTTCCTTGTCCATTTCAATATATTCCCCATTGCGGAGATTCTTCATAGCTACGCTGACGCTGGGCTTGGACACACCCAGATCGTTGGCAATATCAATGGAACGGACCACACCGTTCTTTTTCTTCAGCACTAAGATCGTTTCCAGATAATTCTCAGCAGATTCCTGTATTTTCATGTAATGACCATACCCTTCCCATACATAGCATTTTGAACCGAAATACCTGCTCTACATGTGGAAACTTAACCATCCGCAGGCATTACAATAAGAATAGCAGAAAAGGGTAGGAAATGCAAGATTTCAACTTAATGAGAAAAAATATCAATAAGAAATTCCTACGAGATTTCTATGAAAAAAATCGAAAAAATATATTGACAGTAAAAAAAGGTTAGTATATACTAACCACGTGAATTGAGAATGAATCTCATTAAGAGCTAATGAGAAACCACAAGCAGTTCAATACTATTGAAGGGAAGGAAGTGTGTATGATGCCCCTGAGTATGGTAGGTGCCGGTGAAGAGAACACGATCCAGAGGATCGGCGGCAAAGAGGAGACGAGGAAGTTTTTAGAGACCCTCGGATTTGTAGTAGGTGGTAAAGTGACAGTTGTGTCCCAGACCGAAGGCAACCTGATTGTGAATATCAAGGAATCAAGAGTAGCCATCGGCAAGGATATGGCCAATAAAATCATGGTGTAGCGGGCAGCTGTACCAAAAGATGCTAATAGGAGGAGAAAATGAAGACATTGAAGGAAGTTCCCTGCGGACAGACCGTAAAGGTGACTAAACTGAATGGTGAAGGTCCTGTCAAGAGACGTATCATGGACATGGGCATTACCAAAGGTGTTGAGATCTATGTGAGAAAGGTTGCTCCTTTGGGAGATCCCGTGGAAGTAACTGTCAGAGGCTATGAGCTGTCTCTTCGTAAGGCAGACGCTGAGATGATTTGCGTTGAGTAAATGATCTTTTTTTTAGCAGGAAGGTTAGCTGAAACTAATTAGTGAAAGCTAATCACATGAGCAAAAAGGAAGCTCTGAAAGAGCGTTTTGCGAATGGGGTCTGAATAGTTATTAAATGATTTTAGAGGAAAGAGGTAGAAAAATGGCAATTAAGATTGCACTTGCAGGTAACCCTAACTGCGGTAAAACGACACTTTTCAATGCTCTGACCGGTTCCAACCAGTTCGTAGGTAACTGGCCCGGCGTAACCGTTGAGAAAAAGGAAGGTAAATTAAAGAAGCAGTACGGTGGTAACGGTGATGACGTGATCATCATGGACTTACCCGGTATTTATTCCCTGTCTCCGTATACTCTGGAGGAAGTGGTAGCACGTAACTACCTGATCGGTGAGAGACCCGATGCAATCCTGAACCTGGTAGACGGTACCAACATCGAGCGTAACTTATATCTGAGCACACAGCTGATGGAACTGGGTATTCCCGTTGTCATGGCTGTCAACATGATCGATATCGTGAACAAGAACGGCGACAAGATCAACGTAGGCAAGCTTTCTGAGAAGCTGGGCTGCCCCGTTGTTGAGATCTCCGCTTTGAAACTGACCGGTATCGAGAATGCTACCAGGAAGGCGATCGAACTGGCACAGAAGAAGAGTGCAGCAGCTGCGGTACATAAATTCGCGCCTGAGGTTGAGAGCGTGATCGAGACCGTAGAGAAGAAACTGACCGATGTTCCCGAGGAACAGAAGAGATTCTTCGCTATCAAGCTGTTAGAGAAGGATGACAAGATCCCCGCACAGATGAAGAGTGTTCCCGATGTATCCGCAGAGATCAAGCAGTTGGAAGCTGCTATGGATGATGACACAGAGAGTATCATCACCAACGAGAGATACACATACATCTCCTCTATTATCAAAGAGTGTTACACCAAGAAGGAAGGCCAGAAGTTAACGACTTCCGATAAGATCGATAAAATCGTGACCAACAGATGGCTGGCACTGCCGATCTTCGCAGTGGTTATGTTCATCGTATATTATGTATCTGTAACTACCGTTGGTACCTGGGCTACCGACTGGGCAAACGATGGCGTATTCGGTGATGGCTGGCATCTGTTCACCATCGGAACCGGTGCTTATGAAGAAGCAGCCGAGCCGTATGATGATGCAATGAATGTGATCAACGCATTCGTAGAAGCTGACGGTGATGAAGCTCTGGCAGCAGTCATCGACAGCGAGTCTGAAGACTATGATCCCGCAGCAGCAGTAGCAGCTGTTCAGGAGTTCGCAGCAGGCATCGATGCATCCGCTACCGCAGATTACACCCTGGAAGATGAAGAGACTCTGGCAACAGAGGATGTTACTTACACCGGTGCTGAGCTGACAGAGGCAGTTGATGTATACGCAGCAGACGGCGCAGAAGCTCCCGATCCCGCAGACTACGGTATCTGGGTACCCGGCGTACCTGCACTGTTAGAGAGCGGTCTGGATGCGATCGGATGTGCTGACTGGCTGAAAGGACTGATTCTTGACGGTATTGTAGCCGGTGTCGGTGCAGTGCTTGGTTTCGTACCTCAGATGCTGGTACTGTTCATCTTCCTGGCATTCCTGGAGTCCTGTGGTTATATGGCACGTATCGCCTTTATCATGGACCGTATCTTCCGTAAGTTCGGTCTGTCCGGTAAATCCTTCATTCCTATGCTGATCGGTTCCGGATGTGGTGTTCCCGGTATCATGGCTTCCCGTACCATCGAGAACGACAGAGACCGTAAGATGACGATTATGACTACCACATTTATTCCTTGTGGTGCTAAGCTTCCTTTCATCGCCATGGTAGCAGGTGCTATCTTCGGCGGCGCAGCATGGGTTGCTCCTTCCGCATACTTCCTGGGAATCGCAGCAATCATCTGCTCCGGTATTATCCTGAAGAAGACCAAGATCTTCGAGGGCGATCCCGCTCCTTTCGTTATGGAGCTTCCCGCTTACCACTGGCCTACCGTTGGTACGGTACTGCGCAGCATGTGGGAGCGTGGCTGGTCCTTCATCAAGAAGGCAGGTACCATCATCCTGCTTTCCACCATCGTTGTATGGTTTACTACTTACTTCGGATTCACCGAGGAAGGCTTCCGTATGCTGGCTGAGGATGAGATCGATATGAGTATCCTGGGCAAGATCGGTCAGTGTCTGGCATGGATCTTCATCCCTCAGGGCTTCGGTAACTGGCAGGCAACCGTTGCATCCATCACCGGTCTGGTAGCAAAGGAGAACATCGTAGGTACTATGGGTATCCTCTACAGCGCAGGCGAGGGTTCCGTATATGCTAACATGGCAGCTACCTTCACTGTAGCAAGCGGCTATGCATTCCTGGCATTCAACCTGCTGTGCGCACCTTGCTTCGCAGCTATGGGTGCGATCAAGCGTGAGATGAACAATACCAGATGGTTCTGGATCGCTATCGGATATCAGTGCGGTCTGGCATATGTGGTATCCCTGTGTGTATATCAGATCGGTACGCTGATCACCACCGGTGCTTTCGGTATCGGCACTGTAGTAGCATTCCTTCTGATCATCGGCTTCATTTATCTGCTCTTCCGTCCTTACAAGGAGAGCACCACTCTGAAGGTTGACACCGAGAAGGTTGCTTAAGTAAAATAAATGATAGAACTTTCCCACAGGTGTCCGGCGTGACTGCTTGCAGGCAAAGCCAGATACCTGTGAGGGAAGTAAACAGATAGAAACGTAACATTACTTGCGGATCTTCGATAAGAGGATCCGCAGGATTTCAAAATAAGAGTAAGGAGGCAGTCTATGGGAACCGTAGTTGTATTGGCGATACTGGCCGGTGTAGTCGCATTGATTGTCCGCAAAATGATAAAAGACAAAAAGAATGGAAAATCCATTCAGTGCGGTGGCGATTGCAGCCACTGTGGAGGTCATTGTGGACACTAAGGAACAGGTAAGCTATCAGACCACGAAAATGCAGAGAGAGATCATATTGACCAAGCTGAAAGAAAAAGGCTGCCGTATTACGAAGCAGCGACTTCGGCTGATTGATATTATCCTCCAGAATGAATGCTCCAGCTGTAAGGAAATCTTCTACCGGGCATTGGAAGAGGATGACAAGCTGGGAGTTGCAACCGTATACCGCATGGTCAATCTCCTGGAGGAGATCGGTGCCATCAGCCGCAAGAACATGTATAAGGTAGCTTACTCTGAAAATTGTATGATGGAAAATGCCTGTACCATTGAGCTGGATGACGGTTCGATACATCATCTTTCAGCAAAAAAATGGAATTCCGTGATCCGGGCGGGACTCAAGTCCTGCGGATACCTCGTAGACCAGAGGGTGAGTAACGTGACGATCAGGCCGTGTGAGTGTGCGGAACAGGTATGCTAGAAATTAGAAATAAGTAAAAAACCGGTGTGGGGCAGGAGGTCTGGATGGACAGAGCTGTTTCCTACATCGGTTTTGTTTATATGGGTGGCAGGATAATACTAATCTGCATGAAATTTTGACAGATATTGCAGCAAAAAGGAAGCCTCGTGGAGGTAATTTTGCGAATGGGGTTCTGAATAGTTATTTTTTGAAAGAAAACAATAAGGAGAGTGAAAAAATGGGAACATATATGATATGTGGAATATTGATCATAGTGATCGTGGCAGCATTACTGGGATCCAGAAAGCACTTCAAGGGAGAAGGCGGATGCTGTGGCGGAGGCGGAGATGTGAAGATCAAGCCGAAGCACTTAGACACTATCGTAGCGACCAAAAAGCTTCATATTGAAGGAATGTCCTGTGTGAACTGCCAGAATCGCATTGAGAATGCCCTCAATGGCATGGCCCAGGTCAATGCTAAGGCAAGCTTTAAGAAAGGCGAGGCGGTCGTAAAACTCGGCGCAGATGTTCCCGAAGAGGAACTGTGCGAGGCTGTGGAAAAGCTGGGATATAAAGTTACTTCTATTGAATTGATGTAAATTGAGAGTTAGTAAAGAAATGCTATCAAATCCCCGTAGCCCTTGGCAGGGTATAAGAAACGCGGCACGCTCGTACTTTAGTACGATGCGCTCCTGTCGCAGAGCGTAGCGGTACATAAGCGGTCACAATACGACCGCAATGCGTCCCTTGGGACGCTATGGTACCGACGTCTGCTTACGGCACTGCTTATTCTTATACCCAGCCGGGGCTACTGGTTTTTGAAAGCTTTCCAAAACGCAGAACTCCCGGAGTATGCGGTGCCATGTCGAAGATGTTTGTCGGAGGATGTTGATATTTTCTAGAAAAGTGCTGAAAGACAGGGGGAAAGCGGACACGATGTCCGCGTCAGCCGATTGTCGACATGGATGTCGACTGTAGGCGGCCCCGTCATGACGAGAACCACTCATCACTTTTCGTAGAAAATTCACATCTGGAGACCTTACATCGAGACATGTGTATCGCATGCTCCGGGAGTTCGTGGATTTTGCCAATGTATTTCACTAACTTTCAATTCACTGTCATTATCGAACGAAAGAACTACATCATTTATTCAATGATCATAACGCAAATCCCATTCAGATATTATCCGTTCTCTTTTGCGAAATATTCCTTTGTCATTTTCACTACGACGCCGGACAGTAGGAACACAGCGATCAGGTTGGGGATGACCATGAGTCCGTTGAAGGTCTCGGCGATGCTCCACATCAGTCCGAGGTTCATTGTCGCGCCCACGATAGCTGTAAGGGAATACAGTACCATGAAAGGCATGTTGGAACGGGAACCAAAGAGGAATTCGATACATCTGGTACCGTACAGTCCCCAGCCAATGATGGTGGAGAAAGCGAAGCAGCACATCGCCACAGCGGTAAAGATCGATATCCAGCTGCCGTAGACAGTGGTGAATCCGCTGATGGTCAGTTCCGCACCGGCAGCTTCGCCGTAATTCACAGGCACGCCACTGCACAGGATGACCAGAGCTGTCATGGTGCAGATGATGATCGTGTCCACAAATACCTCAAAGATGCCGAAGAAACCCTGCTTTACCGGCTTCTTCGTATCGGCACAGGCATGGGCGATGGATCCGGTACCAAGACCGGCTTCATTGGAAAAGATACCGCGGGATACGCCCTTTTTCATGCTCATGAAGAAGCTTCCGACCACACCGCCGGTGACAGAGGCAGGATGGAAAGCACCTTCGATAATAGAAGCAAATACAGCAGGCACAGACTTAATATGGAAAATGATCACACCCAGTGCCAGCACGATATACATGATCGCCATGAAAGGAACCAGCTTGGAGGTAACATTGCCGATCCGCTTGATACCGCCGATCAGGATCAGGGCAATGATGATCGCCAGTGCCACGCCGATGATCAGGTTGACAAGCTTCACAGCATCTGCAGGCAGTGCATTAAAGCTGCTCAGAGCAGAATCAATGGCAGTAGTGATAGTGTTGACCTGTGTAGCATTACCGGTACCGAATACGGCCAGCACACCGAAAGCGGCGAACAAATACGCCAGGAAGTGCCATTTTTTATCCAGTCCGTTCTTAATATAATACATGGGACCGCCTACCAGGTCGCCCTGTGCATTGGTCTCGCGGAAGTGTACAGCAAGTGTTACTTCGGCAAACTTGGTGCACATGCCGAGCAGTGCAGATACCCACATCCAGAATACCGCACCGGGGCCGCCGATAGCGATAGCACCTGCCACACCGGCTACGTTACCCGTGCCTACCGTAGCGGCGAGAGCAGTACATACCGCTTGAAAAGGTGTCAGGGCTCCATCGGAGGCTTCCTTTTTCTTCATCATACGTCCCAGTGTCACCTTCATGGCGTAGGGAAACTTGCGGATCTGCAGGAAACGCGTCCGGATACTTAAATACAGACCGACGCCGATGATACAGATCATGGCGGGAACACCCCAGATGAAATTGTTAACAACACTGTTGACTGCTTCAATTGTGGATAACATAAACAGAATCTCCTATCATTTGTGGATATAAGGCAAATACTTTTACAGATTAACATATTTTCACATATGCTGCCACAAAAATCTTGATTTCCGGGCAGTGTATCATGGAATCTGTTTTTCCGAAGAGATAAATATTTGTTGCATGGAAGAAAATTCACAATTATTATAATAGAAAAGGGATAAATAAGGAGGACCAAAATGGAAGCAGATATCAGATGGCTGGACGATCCGAAGGTGTTCCGGGTTGGTCAGCTGCCAGCCCACAGTGATCATCCGATCTATCAGGATACGGAAGAAGCGGCAGAGGGCAGAAGCTCCCTGGTACAGTCTCTGGACGGAAACTGGGAGTTCGCCTATTCGGTGAATGCGAAGAGCCGTCCGGTGGATTTCTACCGGGAAAATGCTGACAGTGCGCAGTTCGATACGATCCGTGTGCCAGGACATATTGAACTGGCAGGTTATGACCAAATTCATTATATCAACACCATGTATCCCTGGGAGGGCAAAATTTACCGCCGCCCGGCTTACACGCTGGGAAAAGGATTGGCAGAAGGTGCTTTCAGCGAGGCAGAGTATAATCCCGTAGGTTCTTACCGGAAGCGTTTTCATCTGGCAGAAGGTCTGCGGGGAAAGAGAGTCATTATCTGTTTTGAAGGTGTGGAGCAGGCCATGTATGTCTGGCTGAATGGCCGTTTCGTGGGATATGCGGAAGACAGTTTTACTCCTTCGGAATTCGATCTGACACCATATATTAAGGAAAAAGATAACCTGCTGGCGGTGGAAGTGCACAAGCGCAGTACGGCGGCATTTCTCGAAGACCAGGATTTCTTCCGCTTTTTCGGAATCTTCCGCAGTGTAAAGCTTTATGCAAAGCCCAGCTGGCATGTGGAAGATCTCTGGGCAAAGCCTAATTATAGCGTACAGGATGCAATGGGCACTTTAGATCTGACGGTAAAAGTATCTGCCGCAGATGCGGGACAGCGCTCGGGCAAAATGCAGATCCGTCTGTCGGATCCTGCGGGGAAAGCGTTGCTTACGCGAACCGAGTTTTTACAGCCCCAGGCGGAGCAGGCTCTGCATCTTAAGGAAGAACTGGCAGAGAAAGTAACACCCTGGAGTCATGAGAATCCTTATCTGTATCAGTTGGAGATCACGCTGACAGACAGTGAGGGTGAAGTGACGGAAGTGGTGCCTTATAAGATCGGCTTCCGGGATTTTATTTTGGATTCTACGGATAGAGTGATGAAACTGAACGGCGAGCGGCTGGTGATCTGTGGAGTGAACCGCCATGAGTGGAATGCAGCTTCCGGACGGTGTATTTCCCTGGAAGACATGAAATGGGATATTGCCTGCTTTAAACGCAACAATATCAATGCCGTCCGTACCTGTCATTATCCGGATCGCATGGAATGGTACACATTGTGCGATGAAGCCGGTATTTACATGATGGCGGAGACGAATCTGGAGAGTCACGGCTCCTGGCAGAAGATGGGAGCTGTGGAACCTTCCTGGAATGTGCCCGGTTCCCTGCCGGAGTGGAAGGAAGCGGTAGTGGATCGCGCCAGAACGAATTTTGAATGTTATAAGAACCATCCGTCAATCCTGTTCTGGTCCCTGGGAAATGAATCTTATGCCGAGGATGATATCGCTGCGATGCAGCAGTTCTTCAAGGAAAAAGACGACTTGCGTCTGGTGCACTATGAGGGCGTTTTCCATAACAAGGCATATGAGGATGTGATTTCCGATATGGAGAGCCGGATGTATGCATATCCGCAGGAGATTATAGATTATCTGGAAAACGACCCGAAAAAGCCGTATCTGTTGTGCGAATATATGCATGACATGGGCAATTCTCTGGGCGGAATGAAGTCCTATATGGAATTATTGGACCGCTTTGAAATGTATCAGGGCGGATTTATCTGGGATTATATTGACCAGGCGCTTTGGGTGGAAGATGAAGTCACAGGACGGAGAGTACTGCGCTACGGAGGAGATTTTGATGACAGACCCAGTGATTATGAATTCTCGGGAAATGGAATCTTATTCGCAGACCGTAGTGAAAAACCGGCAATGCAGGAGGTGAGATATTATTATGGCACTCAGAATCGTAATCGGTGATGTGACTATCGGTATACATGGACAGGATTTTTCCTATATTTTCTCCGTGGGCTCCGGAGGCATGGAGTCTTTATATAAGGATGGCAAAGAGTGGCTGTACAGGTCTCCCCGACCGGCTTTCTGGCGCGCGGTCACGGACAATGACAGAGGGTGTGGATTCGCATTCCGCAGTGCGGTATGGTCCGCGGCGGATCGTTTTGTACGCTGCAGCCGGGTAGAGGCCCGGATGGATGGAGAGGAGATTGCCATCCCGCTGGCACCGGCGAATAATAAATACACTGGAAGAGAGACCTGTGACAGATTCGAGATCATCTATACGTATGAGACACCGACGGTTCCGGCGACGGAGGTGACAGTGACTTATACGGTGGAAACGGACGGCAGAATCCATGTGCAGGCAGATTATTGTGGAAAACAGGGTCTGCCGGAGCTTCCGGTATTCGGAATGCGGTTCCTGATGCCCACCGCAGCGGAGAGGTATACCTATGAAGGATTGTCCGGAGAGACCTATCCGGACCGTATGGCAGGAGGAATTCCCGGTGTGTATGAAGTACAGGGCCTGCCGGTGACACCTTATATGGTGCCTCAGGACTGTGGGATGCATATGCAGACCAAATGGCTGGAGATCGTCAGGAAGACTTCCCTGGATAATACAGACCGTGGAGAAAGAAGCAGCCGTTTAAAAATAACCGCGGAGGAGGGAAAACACTTCGCATTTTCCTGCCTGCCTTATACGGCACAGGAACTGGAAAATGCCATGCACCACGAAGAACTACCTCCTGCCCGCAGGACGGTGGTATCCATCCTGGGAGCAGTGAGGGGCGTGGGTGGTATCAACAGCTGGGGCGCTGATGTGGAAGATGCTTATCATATCAGCGGAGAACAGGATATCTCTTACGGATTCTGGATCGAGTGAAATACTTCCCCGATCGGTCCCTGAATCAGGAGATCTGCGTGGCTGTCTCTGGGGGTCGCACTTTTGTTGATGACCACCAGCTTATCACCCTGAAAATAATCAATTAACCCGGCTGCGGGATAGACAGCCAGAGAAGTGCCGCCGATGATCAGGACATCTGCTTCGTGGATGTATCTGACGGCGGCATTTAACGTCTTCTCATCCAGTCCCTCTTCGTACAGAACCACATCCGGCTTGATGATACCACCGCATTTTTCACAGCGGGGAATACCGGTGCTGTTTAAGATAGCATCCAGACCGTAGAACTGATGGCATTTTTCACAGTAATTGCGAAGCACGGAGCCGTGAAGCTCCAGGACAGTCCTGCTTCCGGCAGCCTGATGCAGTCCGTCGATATTCTGGGTGATCACGGCCCGGACTTTCCCGGCAGCTTCCAGTTCTGCCAGTTTTTTATGGGCGGCATTGGGCTGTGCATTGGGGAAAAGCATCTTATTCCGGTAAAAACGGAAGAATTCCTCCGTGTGGGAACGATAAAAGGTGTGACTTAAAATCGTCTCCGGCGGGTAATCGTACTGTTGGTGATACAGTCCGTCCACGCTTCGGAAATCCGGGATTCCACTCTCGGTGGAGACACCGGCACCACCGAAAAATACGATATTGCCGTAGGTATCAATGATCTTTTGCAATTCCTGAATCTGTTTGTTCAAATTTTCCATAAGTTATTCCTCCTTTTCCTTATGAGAATTACGAAAATTTTGAAAATATTGTTTCCGTATCGGTTGCAGGCTGGCGGCAGTAGTAATAACCGCCAGATATTTGAACATCTGCAGCAGAATGTAGACGCCACAGGAATAGAAGCTGTTGATGAACTTTTGCATGTCTTCGGAAAACCATGCGGTGAACAGGCCACAGCCGAAACGCAGCAGAACGGCACTGAGCAGAATCCCACAGGTCAGGATCCACAGTTCGAGATCTTTTGTGTCCCCATGGAAAAGTCCATGGATCACGCGGACGGTCAGCACACAAAGGGCAAGCAGTGCCAGCAGGAACATGGGCTGTCCCAACAACTGATAGATAGCGTTGCTCTTATTCAGAAGAGATACCATACCGGAACTGTAGATCTCATTGAAATCATATAAGGTCTCATCCTCAATGGAATCATAATCGGCAGCCTGAAACTGTGACAGTGTGGGGTACACGGTCAGGCAGGAGGCAAAGGATTCCATACGACGGATATCCGACAGCCGGCCGGCACTTTTGGCGGAACTGCTCAAAGCACAATCGGTGTATCCTGCAATTTTCCAGATATTCTGCAAAGTATCACTGAGGATACCGGGAATTTCTTCCGGCAGTACTCCACGGGATTGGGAGGAAAAATAGAGGGCACCGTCCGTCTTTTCGGTCAGCTCGCCACTGGCTACGGCTGCCCGCAGTTCGGAGAGGACATTGCCATAAAAGGTCTGTGCACTGACGGCATTCGGGGCAATTCCCGAGTCCTGTACCGCATCCCGCAGTACCCAGCTGAAGTGATCGCCGGGAATCTCACCATCCCTTGTGGCCCAGTCTTCGGTATAACTGTCCAATAGTGGCTGAATCTGCTGCAGAGTGGGACTGGCTGCTTCTGCTCTGACAATAGTATCCCGGGAGATCCAGATGTCGGGATTGGTTCTCGTATTGCTGTCCAGATGATACAACAGGGACATCAGCTCTGCAAAATTTCCCTCCGTGCGGTCGTTGTTCAGGAAAACACCGTAGTGGATCCGGTTGACGACGGAGACACCGGTGTTGGCGCCGAACAGGAGAAGGAGTGGCAATAACATGGTCAGGCAGTGAATCAGAAGTGCCTTTGTGTTTAATTTCTTATGCAGGACCAGAATTACATAACCCACGTTCCATACCGTCATAACGGCGATAAACGGCAGGATCCAGACGGAATCCTCCCGGATCTGCCAGAAAAAGGCAAGAGTCAGTCCGGTCAGGAATGCCCAGGGCAGCTGTTTTTTCAAGGGGAGCTCTTTGCGCAGAGTCAGCCCGATCATGCTGGAAAATACCACCAGGACCATTCCCGGAACGATTGCCATGCGGTACAGCCGCTGCGTGACCAACAGCGTGAGGCTGATGGGGGAAAACAACAGGAGCAGATAGAGAATTGCCTGCCCATAGGGATTCTGCCATCTCACAGACACTGCGCGGACAAACAGCCATGCACCGGCCGCCTGCAACAGCGACAGCAGAACAGAGTAGGGAAGGCACAGCTTTTTCGCCAGTACCAGAAACAGCGGATAGCCGATTCCTTTTGCCAGTGTATAAGAATCGTAGCTGCCAAGCCACACGCCGCTCAGCAGATCGTAAGCATTCTCGAACAGCAGCCGGTCATCATAGCGCTGATTTGCCAGGATCATATAAGGAATCCTCAGTCCGGCGAGGACGCGGAAAACGGTCATCACCAGCAGGAGGAAGGGCAGATATCGGGAAAAATCTTTTTTGGATAATGTGGTATGCATAAGGTTTCCATCCGTTTCTTTTTTCAGAAGTAGTATGTTAATTACATCATAGTGTTAGGTGAGTGATAAGTCAATCAGTGTCCGGTAAAGAAAATTTTCGAAAAAATTAAGAAAACCCTAAAATATGTGGTATTGAGACCGCCGTAGGAGATATGCTACAATAGATCGTAGGAAAGAATGGAGGCAGTATGAAAAGGAACCACTTGATTCCGAGGGAAAAAAGTAAAAAAGTGATCTATCTGGATCCCAGAGGCAGAGGTGTGGGAGAAAAACATTACGGAGCAAGGGCGTTATATGTTCTGGCGGTGCTGTGTCTGCTGTACTGTGTGGGGATCGGTCTTTTTGTTGCCTTCGGCAGCTACTTTTTCCTGGTCTGGGGTGTGATTGGTGCTTTTTGTGCCGCATGGGCATGGGTGCTGACCCACAGAACCGTATATTACTGGATCCCCCGATGGCTGCATATTACATTCCGGAGTCTTGTGATGGCAGGGATGGTATTGCTTCTTATTATAGAAGGGATGATCGTCAGCCAGTTCCATGCCACGGCGCAGGAAGGTGCGGATTATGTGATCATACTGGGAGCTCAGTGGAAGACTTCCGGCCCCAGTTATGTGCTACAGAAACGGCTGGATAAAGCCATAGAATATCTGAATGCCAATCCGGAGACCAAAGTCATCGTGTCCGGTGGACAGGGATACAATGAACCCATCAGCGAGGCCGAGGGAATGCAAGGATATCTGGAAACCGCCGGGATCGATCCGGAGCGGATCATCATGGAGGATGCTTCCACGAATACCACGCAGAATCTGATCTTCAGCGGAGAACTGCTGGACAAATCAGAGGACAGTGTTGTGGTTATTACCAACAATTTTCATATGTTCCGGGCGTTGGCTATTGCGAGAAAACAGGGCTATGCCCATGTAGAGGGACTGTCCGCGGGAACTTATCCCGTTACCGTACCGAATAACCTGCTGCGGGAGGCTTTCGGGGTAGTGAAGGACTTTATGGCGAACCATTTATAATACAGAATCACAGGCCTCTGTCGCGACATGTTTGCGGAGGAGTGGCGATACAGTCAGGAAAAGAAGAGGAAAATGTTATGGATATTAATGTGGGAGATGTATTGAAACTGAAAAAACAGCATCCCTGCGGCAGCAGAGAATGGGAAGTACTCCGTGTGGGAGCAGATTTCCGGCTGAAATGTCTGGGCTGTGGACACCAGATCATGATCGCAAGAAAACTGTTAGAAAAAAATGTGAAAGAAATCGTTGAAAAATCTTGAAAAGTGGACAGGAATATGGTATCATGTTCCTTCGTGAGACACTTTATTCCTTGCTCATATATAAAATATGGGCCAGAGACCAAAAGGAGGTAACTAACATGAACAAGTACGAATTAGCCGTTGTTGTTAGCGCTAAGATCGAGGATGATGAGAGAGCAGCCGTTGTTGACAAGTGCAAAGCACTGGTTGAGAGATTCGGCGGCAACATCACAGAAGTGGACGAGTGGGGCAAGAAGAAGCTTGCTTACGAAGTTCAGAAGATGAAAGAAGCTTTCTACTACTTCATCAGATTTGAAGCTGAGAGCACTGTTCCTGCAGAGATCGAGAGCCGTGTTCGTATCATGGACAACGTGATCAGATACTTATGCGTTAGACAGGACGAGGCATAAACAGAAAGCGAGAAGCGAAATATGAATAAAGTAATTCTTATGGGACGTTTGACAAGGGATCCTGAGGTAAGATATTCTCAGGGAGCTACCGCAACAGCGATTGCTCGTTTTTCCATAGCAGTAGATAGAAGATTTAAGCGTGACGGTGAGCCGGATGCTGATTTTATTAACTGTGTAGCGTTTGGCAGAACCGGTGAGTTTATTGAGAGATACGGCCACAAGGGAACAAAGTTCGTTGTGGAAGGACGTATCCAGACCGGAAGCTATACCAATAAGGATGGACAGCGTGTGTATACTACTGATGTAGTGGCTGAGAACGTAGAGTTCGCAGAGAGTAAGAACGCATCTGCCGGCAATAATGACGGCGGATACCAGAACGCTGGCTTTGGTGGTGGTAATAATGCCCCTGCTCCTTCCGGAGCAGGTGATGGCTTTATGAACATCCCTGACGGCATCGATGAAGAATTACCCTTTAACTAAGTTTCAGTGACAAGCGGAGCTGACACCCGCCTCTGCCCTGACAGATTCCGATAGGAGGTAATAATAATGGCTTTTAATAAGACTGAGAAGACCGATTCTCCGATGAGAAAAAAAGGCGGTATGCGCAGAAGAAAGAAAGTTTGCGTATTCTGTGGTAAAGATAACGTAATCGATTACAAGGATACAGCTAAGCTGAAGAAGTATGTATCTGAGAGAGGCAAGATCCTTCCTCGTCGTATTACCGGTACTTGTGCAAAGCATCAGAGAGCATTGACCGTTGCTATCAAGAGAGCACGTCACGTTGCACTGATGCCTTATGTAGCTGAATAATTCAGACTAAGACAATCATGAGAGACCAGCCCTTTGTGGCTGGTCTTTTTGTGTATACCATGAGCCGAGTACAGGGTAACGGTTGCGTTTGACGGGGGTCGGATGCTCCATTATAATAAAAAGAGAAAATTATTGGAGAAAAGGTATCGCAAAAGCATGAGTACAGATAAGCATAGATTAATACCAATTACTGATCTGCATACACCGGAACTGGAGATCTACAATGAACGCAGGGAGGTACATCTTTTTCATTATTATGAGCCAGAGCGGGGGCTGTTCATTGCGGAGAGCCCCAATGTGATTCTGCGGGCACTGGCAGCGGGATATGAGCCGCTGTCACTTCTGATGGAACAGCGGGAAGCGGATTCGGAGAAGGGCAGGGAAATCCTGGGGCGGATTGCAGAGGTGTCTGGGGAAATTCCCGTATATGTGGCATCCAATGAAGTGCTGTCGGAGATTTCCGGCTTTAAACTGGCGAGAGGAATGCTCTGTGCCATGCGCAGAAGAGCATTGCCGAAGATGGAAGACTTGTGCGGAAATGCCAGACGCATTGCTGTTCTGGAAAATGTTGTAAATCCCACAAATGTAGGCGCAATTTTCCGTTCTGCGGCAGCGTTGGGAATCGATGCAGTACTGTTGACGGGAGGCTGCAGTGACCCGTTGTACCGTCGGGCAGCAAGAGTCAGCATGGGAACCGTATTCCAGGTGCCGTGGACGATCCTGGAGACAAAGGACTGGCCGGAGCATACCATGAAACAGCTGCGGAAGATGGGGTATCATACCGTAGCCATGGCTTTAAAAGAAGACAGCTTGCGGCCGGATGATGAGAAACTGCATAATGTCGAAAAGCTTGCCATTATTCTGGGAACGGAAGGGGAAGGACTGGCAGCGGATACCATTGCGGATTGTGACGATACGGTGTGCATTCCCATGGCCCATGGTGTGGATTCCCTGAACGTGGCGGCCGCCAGCGCAGTGGCTTTCTGGGAACTGTGTAAGTAAGAGAACGGCTCTCCGTCCGGAAAAGCTGACAAAAAGCACAAATTTGACAGAGGAATATTGTCTATTCGTCAAAATAATATGGTGGCGGAGCGGGTTATTATTTGTTATAATAGAAGTTGTCGAACGCAAATATTGAGAGGTGTTCTTTCATGAAAAAACGAATCAGACTGAAAGGCAGGATCCGTACATATATCCAGTTCACCCTATATCTGGGCCTGTTACTGCTGGCTATCGATGCGGCGGTATTCATGTTGGATTTCCGTGCAGGACTGCTTACCTTCGGATTTACGATTTTTTATTTTGCAATTACCCTGACGCTGTATTTCTACAACAAGCCGATCATCATGAACGAGTTGATCAGCTTTGCCACGGAATATGGTCAGATCCAGCGAAAACTGCTGCGGGATCTGGAATTGCCATATGCCCTTCTGGACGATTCCGGCAAGGTGATCTGGACCAACATTGCCTTTGAGAATGTGGTGCATCAGCCCAAGGGCTACAGTAAATCCATCACTTCCCTGTTTCCTACCATTACCCGGGACAGGCTTCCGGACGAATCTGGTGTGGACGAGGCACAGTATGAACTGGAATACGAGGGCTGTGAGTATGTGGCCAAATTCCGCAAGATTTCTCTGAAGGAGATGGCGGAACACAGCGATATGATCGATGCGGAAGGCTATAACGGTTACCTGATTGCCGTCTATCTCTTCGATGAGACGGCACTGCATATCGCATTGCAGGAAGTGGATGACCAGAGCCTGACCGTAGGCATGATCTATCTGGACAACTATGAGGAAGCCCTGGAGAGCGTCGAGGAAGTCCGTAGATCCCTGCTGATCGCTTTGATCGACCGTAAGGTAAATAAATACATTGCGGCACTGGATGGTATCAGCAAGAAGCTGGAGAAGGACAAGTATCTGGTAATCATGCGGAAAAAAGCAGTGGCACAGCTGCAGGAGAACCGTTTTGATCTGCTGGAAGAGGTCAAGACGGTGAACATCGGCAACGAGATGGCGGTGACCATCAGTATCGGTATCGGTCTGGATGGACTGACCTATGCGCAGAACTACGAGTTTGCCCGTACCGCCATTGATCTGGCGCTGGGACGCGGCGGTGACCAGGCGGTCATCAAGACGCCGGAGAGCATTACCTACTACGGCGGCAAGAGCCAGCAGGTAGAGAAGAATACCCGTGTCAAGGCAAGAGTAAAAGCTCATGCCCTGCGGGAAATCATCACCGGCAAGGATCGTGTCATTGTCATGGGACACCGGATGCCGGATGTGGACAGCTTCGGTTCTGCGGTGGGTATTTACCGGATCGCCCAGACCCTCGGCAGAAAGGCTCACATTGTATTGAATGAGGCTACTACTTCGGTACAGCCTCTGGTAGAACTGTTTAAGAACAACCCGGAATATGACGAGGATATGATCATTACCAGCCAGCAGGCCATTGATATGGCAGGCAGCAATACGGTTCTGGTGGTGGTGGATGTCAATAAACCCTCCATCACGGAGTGCCCGGATCTGCTTCGCTTCTGCAAATCCGTCGTAGTACTGGACCACCACAGACAGGGTACGGAGACCATTGAGAATGCCACATTGTCTTATGTGGAGCCTTATGCATCCTCCGCCTGCGAGATGGTATCCGAGATCTTGCAGTATACCTACGACAATATCAAGATCCGTACGGAAGAGGCGGATTGCATGTATTCCGGTATCATGATCGATACCAATAACTTTATGACCAAGACCGGTGTCCGCACCTTCGAGGCGGCAGCCTTCCTGCGCAGAAACGGTGCGGATGTGACCCGTGTGAGAAAGCTGTTCCGTGAGGATGCAGCAGAATACAAGGCCAAGGCGGATGCTGTCAGTCAGGCAGAGATCTACAAGCAGTTCTTTGCAATCTCTCTGTGTACCGCAGAGGATCTGCCCAGCCCTACCATCATTGGTGCGCAGGCAGCCAACGAACTGCTGAATATCAAGGGCATTAAGGCAAGTTTTGTACTTACCGATTATCAGGGCAAGATCTATGTCAGCGCCAGATCCATTGATGAGGTCAATGTACAGATCATCATGGAGCGTATGGGCGGTGGAGGCCACATGAATACCGCAGCCTGCCAGATGGAAGGCGTGGGACTGGTAGAGGCCATTGGCGTATTGAAGAACACCATCGACGACATGCTGGAATCCGGTGAGATCTAAGGGATTCCGTTTGAAAAGTTTTACCATATAAAACAGAAGATTCAGGAAAGGCAGGTTAATCCTATGAAAATTATTTTACTTCAGGATGAAAAAAAGCTGGGAAAAAAAGGTGACATCATTGAGGCCAGCGAAGGATATGCAAGAAACTATATTTTACCGAAGAAGATCGGTGTGGAGGCAAGCTCCAAGAATCTGAACGATCTGAAGCTCCATAAGGCAAACGAAGAGAAGGTGGCACAGGAGAATCTGGATGCGGCAAAGGCGCTGGCAACAGAGCTGGAGACCAAGCAGGTCGTGGTCAAGATCAAGGCAGGAGAGGGCGGAAGAACCTTCGGTTCTGTATCCTCCAAAGAGATTGCAACTGCCTGCAAGGAACAGCATGGTATCGAGATTGACAAGAAGAAAATCCAGCTGCCGGAGAGTCTGAAGAACTTCGGCTCCTATGAGGTAACAGTGAAGCTTCATCCCCAGGTGGCAGCGAAGCTGACGGTGAAAGTTACGGAGGCGTAGACGACCCCATGCCCGCAATGGATGAAAATGTAATCAAAAGAATAATGCCTCACAGTTTAGAGGCGGAGCAGTCGGTCATCGGCTCTATGTTCATTGACGCGGAAGCCATTGCGGCCGCCACAGAGCAGATCTCCGGAGAGGATTTCTACAACAGGCAGTACGGTGTGGTATTTGACACCATCGTAGAGTTGAACAATGAAGGAAAGCCCATTGACTTTGTCACTTTGCAGGATCGGTTGCGATCCAAGGAGGATGTGCCTCCCGAGGTCAGTGGACTGGATTTCCTGACGAATCTGATTGCAGCAGTACCTACTTCCGCCAATATCAAGTATTATGCTGGAATCGTGGCGGAGAAGGCAACACTCCGGCGTCTGATCCGTACCAATGAAGAGATTGCCAATACCTGTTATAGCGGCAAGGAGAGTCTGGATACGATTCTGGAGAGTACCGAGAGCAAGATCAATGAAGTGGTACAGAAGAAAAACGTCAAGGAATTCGTACCGATTCGTACCGTAGTCATGAACGCCATGGACAAGATCGAGAAGGCTTCCAAACTGCACGGAACCGTCACAGGTATTGCCACCGGATTCATTGATCTGGACTATCGTACCGCCGGAATGCAGCCCTCGGACCTGGTGCTGATCGCAGCCCGTCCTTCCATGGGTAAGACGGCGTTTGTATTGAATATCGCGCAGCATGTAGCATTTAAGCAGAATCTGCCGGTAGCCATATTCAGTTTGGAAATGAGTAAGGAGCAGCTGATCAATCGTATGTTTTCCCTGGAATCCAGCGTGGATGCCCAGAAGCTCCGTACCGGCCAGCTGAATGACCAGGAATGGGAACGACTGATCGAGAGTGCCGGTGTCATCGGCAAGTCCAAGCTGATGATCGACGATACCCCCGGTATCAGCATTGCCGAGCTTCGTTCCAAATGCAGAAGAATGAAGCAGGAAAACGGTCTGTCCATGATCATCATCGACTACTTACAGTTGATGTCGGGAAGTGGCGGAAGAAGCAGCGATTCCAGACAGCAGGAGATTTCCGATATTTCGAGATCCCTGAAAGCAGTCGCCAGAGAGCTGTCCGTACCGGTGCTGGCATTGTCTCAGTTGAGTCGGGCTGTAGAGCAGAGACCGGATCATCGCCCTATGTTGTCTGACCTGCGTGAGTCCGGAGCCATCGAGCAGGACGCCGACGTGGTAATGTTCATCTACCGTGATGATTATTATAATCACGATTCGCCGGATAAAGGTATTTCGGAGATCATCATAGCCAAACAGAGAAACGGTCCCATCGGAACCGTACAGCTGGCATGGCTGCCGGAATACACCAAGTTTGCCAATCTGGAAAACGACAGAAAAAAAGATTTCTAAGTATATTACGAATACAGAACATAAAATACGAAAGAGAACAAGTGAGGGAGATTCCCCGCACCTGTTCTCTTTCGTATTTTTATTATATGATGCCAGGGTCAAAAGGTCTAAGCCCACATGAGCTTGCTCATAGGTGGGTGAAAGACCTTAGGACCCGCCCCGATATGAGCATAAAAGTGGGATGATAATCCCACGATATGCGAATATTGGGTAGGGTGCTATGTGCCAGTGGCACATGTCTAGCACGGACCGAAGCGGAGCGGAGACGTGGGAGTGCGTAGCACGGAACAATCCGTAGGCATCAAAGTCGGGGGCTTTTGACCCCGACATCATTATATATGGATATGTGGAAAGGAAGAGAATATGGGAGAGTATTTATTGATTTCGGATGCTGCAAAACAGGTAAAGGTGGAGAGCCATGTACTTCGCTATTGGGAAGAGGAATTACATCTGCCCATCAAAAGAAACGAGCTGGGGCACCGCTATTATACGAAGGAAGATGTGGAACGGTTCAAAGAGATCAAGAGCATGAAAGAAAGGGGATTACAGTTGAAAGCAATTAAAATGATATTAAAGGACGGACGGCTGGACGTACTGCCGGAGGAACGGGAAAAAGAGCCTGTAGAAGCCCGGAAAGAGCCGGCAGAAGTCCGGACACCACACATGGCCATCGAGATCGTTGATAAACCGGTGGATAAAGAGATGCCGGTACAGCCGCAGGAGAGGATATGTACGGTGCCGGAGAAGGAAGGACTGCAGAGTGAAAGCAGGGAAGAGAAGGCTAAAAGGCTCCAGTGGATCCTGCAACAGTTGATCCGTGAGGCAGTACGGGAGAATAACCAGGACCTTTGCCGGGAACTCAAGGAAAGCATGGTCAAGGAGCTGGATTATCAGTTCCGCAGCAGAGAAGAACGGGAAGAGGAGAGAGACCGCAGACTGGAACAGCGCAGCGAGGAGTACTATCAGAAGATGGACGAGCTGTTGCGGAAAAAGACCAGGGGACAACTGCGGAAACAGCAGAAAGAGGAGAGAAGGACGAAAGTGGAAAAAGAGTCCACAGAGATCGCAGACAAAGAAAATACCGGCAGGGAAATTAAGGCAGAAAAAAAGAAAAGGCATTTCATTTTCTGAAATGCCTTCCCCGGGGTACGTTCTGAATCAGGAATTAATCCTCTGCGATAGCACCAACAGGGCACTGACCTGCGCAGGAACCGCAGCTGATGCACTTATCTGCATCGATTTCAAACTTTCCGTCGCCCATGCTGATAGCGCCAACGGGGCACTGTGCCTCACAAGCTCCACATGCTACACAAGCATCACCAATAACAAATGCCATAATCTTTTCCTCCTATTTTGCGTGTATCAAATCTCTTGTTTGATACAAATTTATCAATATAACTACTTGTATTGTAATATAAATGGGCTTTGAATACAAGCCTTATTTAGTATTTTTTATCAATAGTTACAGTTGCTTATTTATATTTATTGAACTCCAGAATCTTCTTCGCGTTCTGGATCCTCTCTTCGGTGGGCGGTTCTACACCTTCAAGCTTGTAAGGAATCCCCAGTTCTTTCCACTTGTACTCACCCAGAGTATGGTAGGGAAGAACTTCTACTTTCATGACGGTATCCAGAGTATCAATAAATTCTCTTGTCTTTTTCAGATATTCGTCATTGTCAGTAATTCCGGGCACCAGTACATGACGGATCCACATGGGAATACCCTGCTCGGAAAGGTATCTTGCGCAGTCTAGAATATTCTTGTTGGTATGGCCGGTTAGCTTCTTGTGTTCTTCATCATCAATATGCTTGATGTCTAACATGACGAGATCAGTATATTTCAGTAATTCATTGAATTTGGAGAAGAAAGGCTCTTCTCTGGTAAAAGGCTGTCCGGAAGTATCAAGATTGGTATTGATGCCTCTCTCGTGGGCCTTGCGGAAAAGATCGATCAGAAAATCGATCTGTAATAAGGCTTCGCCGCCGCTGACAGTGATGCCGCCTTCTTTGCCCCAGTAGCTGCGGAAACGCTCTGCTTTATCCAGAAGCTCGTCTGCTGTCATCAGATTGTCAGTGTCGGGATTCCAGGTATCTACGTTGTGGCAATATTGACAACGCATATTGCAGCCCTTGAGGAAAATAAGATAGCGGATTCCGGGTCCGTCTACTGCGCCGAAGGATTCTAATGAGTGAATTCTGCCTTTGATCATTGTAATAATCTCCATTCTCTGCCGTGCAGGCAGCTGAGGGGTGAGTGTAGTTAACACTATTCAGAACTCCATTCGCAAAATCGTTCCTTCGGAACTTTCCTTTTGCTCATGGAGATGGCTTCGCCAAATAAATATTTTCAAATACTCTTGCGAATGCAAGCATTCGAAGAGCATCCGAAAATATTTAATGGTTCTGAATAGTGTACCCAAAAAGGGAGCCGGACAATACTGCCCGGCCCCTTATACGTTCTATTATCTTACAAACCTGTAAAGACTGGATTACAGACTCTTATGGCAGGTTCTTGCGATAACGTCATCCTGCTGCTCCTTGGTCAGGCTGATGAACTTAACAGCATAACCGGATACACGGATGGTGAAATTAGCGTACTCAGGCTTCTCAGGATGAGCCTGTGCATCTAACAGCTTCTCGGTACCGAATACGTTAACGTTGAGGTGATGAGCACCACGATCGAAGTAACCATCCATTACACGTACCAGAGTTTCTTTCTGCTCGTCAAGGTTGTGACCAAGAGCGGAAGGAGCCATGGTCTGGGTATTGGAGATACCATCCAGAGCATACTCATAAGGCAGCTTAGCTACAGAGTTCAGAGAAGCCAGCAGACCACTCTTCTCAGCACCGTAGGAAGGTGATGCACCAGGAGCGAACGGTGTGTAAGCTGCTCTACCATCGGGCAGAGCACCGGTAGCCTTACCATATACAACGTTAGAGGTAATGGTCAGTACGGAAGTGGTAGGCTCAGAATTTCTGTAGGTGTGGTTCTTCTTGATCTTCTCCATGAAGGTCTTCAGCAGCCATACAGCGAATTCATCAGCTCTGGGATCATCGTTACCGTACTTAGGGAAGTCGCCTTCGATCTTGAAGTCTACAGCACAACCCTGGTCATCACGGATAACCTTAACTTTAGCATACTTGATAGCGGACAGGGAGTCAGCTACATGGGACAGACCTGCAATACCGGTTGCGAAGGTTCTTCTTACATCGGTATCGATCAAAGCCATCTCAGCTGCTTCGTAGTAGTATTTATCATGCATGTAGTGGATCAGGTTCAGGATGTTAACATACAGAGATGCACACCAGTCAAGCATGATGTCATATTTATGCATAACTTCGTCGAAATCAAGGTACTCGGAAGTGATAGGAGCGATTTCAGGACCACACTGCATATGTTTGCCGTCCTTGTCCAGATGCTTCTCATCCTTACCACCGTTGATAGCGTACAGTAAGCACTTAGCCAGGTTAGCACGAGCACCGAAGAACTGGATCTCCTTACCGGTCTGAGTAGCGGATACGCAGCAGCAGATGCTGTAGTCATCACCCCAGATAGGCTTCATAACGTCATCATTCTCGTACTGGATGGAAGAAGTATTCACAGAAATCTTAGCTGCGTACTTCTTAAAGTTATCAGGCAAAGCGCTGGAGTACAGAACGGTCAGGTTCGGCTCGGGGCTGGGTCCCATGTTCTCCAGAGTATGCAGGAAACGATAGTCGTTCTTGGTAACCATATGACGGCCGTCCATGCCGATACCACCAACTTCCAGAGTAGCCCATACAGGGTCGCCGGAGAACAGCTGGTTGTAAGAAGGAATACGAGCGAACTTAACCATACGGAACTTCATGGTCATATGGTCGATCAGCTCCTGAGCTTCTTTCTCGGTCAGGGTGCCTTCCTTTAAGTCTCTCTCAATATAGATGTCCAGGAAAGTAGAGATACGTCCAACGGACATAGCTGCACCGTTCTGGGTCTTGATAGCTGCCAGGTAACCGAAGTATAACCACTGGATAGCTTCCTTAGCGGTGGTAGCGGGACCGGAAATATCATAACCGTAGATCTTAGCCATTTCCTTCATTCCCTGCAGAGCCTTGATCTGATCAGCGATCTCTTCTCTCAGACGAATGATTTCCTCGGTCATAACGCCGGTACCGCAGTTCTTCTTATCCTTCTTCTTCTGCTCGATCAGGAAATCGATACCGTACAGAGCAACTCTTCTGTAGTCGCCTACGATACGTCCACGGCCATAGGTGTCGGGAAGACCGGTAACGATATGGGTATGACGAGCAACCTTCATCTCATCGGTATAAGCATCAAATACTGCCTGGTTGTGAGTCTTGTGATACTCATTGAAGATCTTGTCATATTTAGCGTTTACTTCGTAGCCATAGGTGCTTGCAGCCTGCTGAGCCATCTTAATACCACCATAAGGCATGAATGCTCTCTTTAAAGGCTTGTCTGTCTGCAGACCAACGATCTGCTCCAGATCCTTCATAGATTCATCAATATAGCCAGGGCCATAAGCGGTCAGACTGGATACGATCTCTGTTTCGCATTCCAGAACGCCGTTATGCTCACGCTCTTCCTTCTGTAACTCCTGAAGTCTGCCCCAAAGCTTATTAGTTGCTTCGGTAGGTCCCTCCAGGAAGCTCTCATCTCCATCATACGGAGTGTAGTTGGTCTGGATGAAGTTACGTACATTGACGTCTACATCCCAGTGGCCATCTTTTTTAAAACCTCTCCATGCTTCTGCCATGAAAATTTACCTCCTTCTGGTAAAAACAATTAATATTATCAACTGAGAGTACCAGTTGCGCTGGCATCCCAAGCTGTTTCTTTACGATAAAAGTGTACTACCTGACAAGGGTAAGTGTCAACCTTTTTAGGAATTGTTCCGAGTTTTGTACATCAGCAACAAAGCTTCCTCATTCATAAAAGCGCTTTGTTCATAAAATACCGATTATCTGACTCTATGTGCAAGCACCCTCGTCAGAAATCCGGTATTTTATGTCAGAGCTGATGTATTAAGAATATTCTTGTAAAATATGGGGGAAAGTATTATACTAAAAAAGCCTTATACGGCAGAAAGGAGACCGATATGACCGGAGTAACAAAAGACATGACCATTGGTGAGATCTTACGTGCCAATCCTGAAGTAGCTCCCGTACTCCTCGATGCAGGAATGCATTGCCTGGGATGCCCTGCTTCACAGGGAGAGACCCTGGAAGAGGCAGCTATGGTACATGGTATTGATGTAGATGAGCTTATGAAAGTGATCGAGGAGCTGTAATCTTTGTATGTCTGTTTTGGCAACATCGCCTGACCGGGGCACACAGGTGAAACAAAGTATTTATGGAATTTCATAGCTCAGATTTCCGCGCAATCGAAATGTGTCCGTCGATTGCGCGGATTTGAGAAATCAAAAGAATTCAAGGAATTCAGATCATCGGCCTTTGGCCGTCTTTTTTTTGCCTTTTTCCCTTAGATATTATCTGATCCGATATTATGAAGTATGACTAGCACGGTAGATTCTTTCAGGGGAGGCTAATTCTGTGGTACTTTCAGTTCCCAGCCTGAATAAATCAGAGCAGGATTGCGGATCAGTTCCCGGTTCAGGGAAACGATTTCAGCCACGGAGCAGCCGCATTTTCTGGCGATTGCCCAGAGGGTGTCGCCCTGTCTGACGATGTATATCCCGCTTTTCTTATTCTCAGGCAGGACAGCATCGGGAGTGCCGCCTGTAATAGGCGCTCCGCTTTGGGGAATCTTAAGCTGCCAGCCGGCGTGAATCCGGTTCGGGTTCTTGATCCGGTCACTGTTGGCTGCCACGATCTCGGTTATGGAGCAGTTGTATTTTCTGGCGATTGCCCAGAGAGTGTCACCTGCCTGTACGGTATAGGTCATATAGGAGGTGGTGTTTTTCATGACAGGAGAGGGATTCTCACGGTCAGCCTTTTCCTCGGAGCCGCTGTCAGTACTTTCCTGTTCGGTGTCAGCATTCACATCATAGTAGAGCTTCAAAGTCACGATATCCTCCGGACCGCTGATCTTCTTTAACGTTCCGCTGGCGGTGGAGATTGCCGGATTGTAGGTAAAGCCTTCATAGGTTTTCGGCGTTGCTGTGACGGTATCACCTGTCTTCCCTGCGGAATGTTCTGTTTCCGCCAGCGTGTAGCCGCTGCCGTCCGTCTTGTAGTGCTCCACGATATAATTGATCGTGTTTCCGGAGATGATGGGAGTCGTGTTTCGCGTCCACTTTGCATATAGCGTTTTATTTCCCGTATCGGTAGCTGTGATCTCTCTAACGGGCAAACCGGAAAAGCTGCTGTCTGCGTACCAGCCGTCAAAGCGGTATCCCTCGCGGGTAATATCATTGGTGGTAGGAAGAACTGCCCCGGTGCCGTAAGTGTAGCCGGTTACTTCTTTTCCGCTGGCAATCGTACCGCCGTCTGTCTGCAGCGTTACGGAATAGGTGGAGAGTTCCCATTTTGCCTTGAGGGTCATAGTGCATTTGACTGTATCCGTGTCAAAGTTCCATTTTGTTTCCGTACCGTTGTTATCATAATACCAGCCTTCAATACTATGCCCCTCATTGGTGGGAACGGGATCCGGTGCGGTGAGTGCCGCTCCGTCCTTACTCCAATTCACTTTCTGTGTGCTGGGCTGATCCCCATTGTTTGGGTCAAAAGTGATCACGAGCATACCGTTCAGGGTGGCACCGCTGAAATCACCGTCTAAAACCGTACCATCATTGTTCGTAATCGCGCCGGTGAATGTGCCGCCGTTAATGGTACCACTGCTCTCATTTATGACCTCATTCTTGAATGTGCCCTTCCGGATGGTGCCGGTGTTGGTCACTTTGCCATGGAACTCAGTGCTGCCGGCGGCACCCGCACTGCCGGTGATCGTGCCGCTGCCGTACTCGTTTGTATCGTTCGTCATTGTGCCGGCTATTTCGCCGCCGTCAGCATTCAGGATGCCAACGTTTGTTACATTTGTGTAGATTTTTGCATTGTCGCATATAGTAAGAATAACTCTCTGAGAGGAAGTATTGTATACAGAGCTTGCATCATTCGGATTAACAGGATCACCGATCGTGCCCCCAGTCATGGTGAACTGATTATCATTCCACACCCCGCCGCTTGAAGCATACTGGGGGGCGGTGCTGATGCTGGCTTTAATCGTACCGCTTGACATAATAAAGGATCCAGAGTTGTACACACCGCCGCCGTATAATCCTGTGCATGTACGGATTGTTCCGCCGTTCATGATAAAGCAGCCGATGGTATTTGAATTCCACAGGGCGCCGATGTCCACACCGCCACCCCCGGATTGTGCGTTGCAGTTGCGGATCTCAGAGCCGGAACCCATGGTGAATGTGCTCCTCGGGGAGATAGACACACCGCCGCCGTTTTTTGCAGCGCAGCCGATAATACTGCCGCCCGTCATGGTGAATGTGCTGTTCTTGCCGATGGCAGAGTCATAGGCAAGGCGTACACCGCCGCCGAGACCACCTGCCGAGCATCCGACGATGCTGCCACCGGTCATGGTCAGTGTACCGCCGGCATTAACAAGCACACCGCCGCCATCATTGTAGACAAAATCACCGCCACCGCCCGTAATAACTCCACCGGAGACAATTTCCGTGCCATCTTTGTCTAGTTTCCACATGTCAATGTACCAGGTCAGATATTTACAGTTCGGGTTAAAGTTGTGTTGTGTGGTTTTGTTGCTGTCCGCAATTGTCAGATTGCCGTCCGACTCTACCTTGATTACGCTGCCGCCGCCGGTCATTTTCAGTACACAACCGTTCAAATCCAGTGTCACAGTACGGTTGACCGTCAGTGTAGAGCCGATATCGATATCCCTCTTCAGTGTGATCCCGGAAATACTGCTATCTGCCAGTGCCCCAGTCAGTTCCTCCGCTGTCGCCACTTCCTTCACACCGTTTGCAACCGGCAGTGCTGCGTACAGTCCGTTCAGGGCCGCTGCAGCTTCATTTCCCGATGCGCTTTCCAGAGAACCCAACTCCTCTGTGGTTGTCGGGGGATTCGTCAGCTGTCCGGTTTCTGCTGCCGATACCGGCGTGGAGACCAGAGAAAATACCATGGAACTGCAAAGCAGCGCCGCATAGATCCGTCTTCTTTGTTTTTTCATTTATTTTTTCCCTCCAGTTGTTGTGATGCATTTCCTTTTCCCGTGCCTTGTCCGCGGTGTTCTCTTTCCCGGTGTCTGATACACAGCACAGTGATCATGACTGCTGTGGAGAAAGAAATTACCCCCACCAGCACATAACCGCCGGCATCTTCATGCAGCAGGATAGAGCCGTACATTCCCCGGGCGGTGATCTGCGTCTGGTCGGCTGCCGTGTGCACCGTTCCCACAAGGAACGCAGACAATGCTGTGCACAGGGCAGACAGCCGGCAGATCCCGCGGCGCTCCTTCCGGCGATATTTTTCATGCACCCGTTTTTTCACCAGTTCGACCCGCTTTTCTGTATCATACATATTGCTGAAAACCTCCCTTCGGAAAGTAAAGTCATAAAATACATATGCCCTTCATCTAATTAGGTACAAAAAAGCGAAAAAACTCTCACCTGAAAATCAAATTTTTTCAAAAAAAGCAGGAGCTGCCGACAGCAGCTCCGCAAAAGACAGGATTCAGTTGTGATTCTGGGTAAGGCGGCGGGTGATCAGTTTCCCTGCCGTCAGGATCAGCACAGGCAGAATGTATGCGATATACTGTATCGCACCGCCATAGGCGATCAGAAGATTATAAATTGCATGAAAAGTGATGGCTGCCCCGAGCAGACCGCAGGTTCCGGCAATCTTCAGCCAGGTGCGCTGCCATACATACGCCAGTCCACCGCCGACGATGGCACCACAGATCACATGCATGGCACCCGTTCCAATGCCCCGGAAAAAGATAAAGGAAAAATGTCCGGCTCCATTTTGAATCAGATAGCAGACATTCTCAAAGGTGGCAAAGGAAAGTGCAACGATGATGGCAGCATTTTTTATCGGCACCGGTTCAGGCTCAAATACAAGAAGATAAAAGAGCAGCGGCAGGAGTTTCATTACTTCCTCTACCACAGGTGCGATCTCTGCAGTGGCGGCAATCGTATCTGCTGCGTAAAGAGCGGCAAAGAAGGTATTGATGTAAGCGGAGAGCAGGCATGCCCCCATTCCTGCAAGACAGCACAAAAAGAATTTGGCCTGCCGCCTACCCATGCACAGGGCGGCGATCAACAGGGGTGAGGCCATACAGATAAATACATTTTCAATATAGATCATGTCCGCACCGCCTTTCCTGTGGCAGGCAGCAGCCCGAAAAGGCAGAACGTCAGCAGAAGATCACACCAGCAATAGGGACTGAAGATGGAGTCGCCCGGCCAGAAGCAGCCGGAGGTCCACAGAGCGTATTCTGCCGCAACATAGCAGAGGATTCCAATGTGAAAATACCGCAGGTTCCGTCCTTTTCCCGTCTGTGTCTCTGCGTAGACAAGACCGTGGATGGAACGATAGGAGACAAGGATCATCATGCCGCACCAGAGCAGGTTGGAGAGAATGTCACCAAAGGTACAGTAAAATGCGCACAATGGGACTCCGATCAGCGGAGCCAGCAGGGATTTCCGACAGGAAAAGCTTCTTTCCTCCGGGGAGGAGAGAGTATATTGTAGGAGACAGAGAAAAATAACGCTGGAGACCCAGCCGAATTCCGATACATAAAAGATCCGTGGTGTTTCGGAAAACAATAACAGATACAATGTCCAGTACAGGGAGCCCAGTGCGAAACAGCCATAAAAGCAAATCAGCAGAAAATATGACAGTGTCCGATGTCTCAGATAACGAATGCCGCTCAGACAGAAGCCCAGCAGGGTAACGAAAAATTGCAAAAGATTAATGATCAATTCCATTGGCGCGGTCCCCCCTCTGCTCTGCCTGATCTTCTTTGTCCAGCAGATGGACACGAAAACACAGGATCGTCACGCATACGCCGAGAAGAAATGAAAGCAACCCTATTATGATATATTCGGGTGCAGCACCTCCGCCGAGGATCGTTGCCGCCGTTTCATATCCGGAGGAGATCCCCGGCACCATTTGCCCAGAAATCCCGGACATGACAAAGGAAGCCCCGAAGATCACAGCAAGGCATGCCGCTATGCAGGTAATAGCAACGATCCGCCGCTGTTTCCGTCTTTTTTGTCGTTCTTTTTCCGCAATCCTTCGTCGGACTTCTGCGATCCGTTCCTCATGACTCCGCATTTGTTATTCCCTCCCGTTCCAATAATCCCCGCAGACGCTCTTTTCCCCGGTACATTATATTAGTGATCTGCTTCACGCTTTTTCCCATAACTTCAGCGACCTGCCGGTAACTCATACCCTCAAAATAGGTCAGATAAAGAGCTTCTCTGTAATCCGGATGCAGTTCACCCATGCATAAATGCAGGATCTGATTCCGTTCTTTTGTCCGGATCACCTCATCCACCAGTTTCCCACCTTCCGGCTCTTTGGTCAGATCATCAAGACAGAAGTGATGTCGCCGGATGCTTTTATGGCGCAAAGCCATATGCCGTGCCGCTTTATACAGGTAAGCCCTGAATCCGCCATCCCGGATAGGGGGCCTTTTGGCGAACAGGTAGGAAAATACTTCTATCATCAGGTCCTCCGCCTCATGAATGTCATGCAGATAGCCGTTGATGTATAAGGTCAGTGAATTGTCGTATTTTCTCATCAATTCTTCCAGCCCTGTTTCATCGCCGCTTAAATATTGTCGGTATAATTCTTCGTCGGAAATCATATTGTGTACATCCTTTCCACTGTAACCGGCGTTTTGACCCTTTGTAATTCCGAATGTGTATGGAATTGCGTAAGCTGCATTGCAACGGAGCAATCATGTATTAAATTTTATTATATGCCAATAAGATTATATTTTCAAGTTACGCGTTTCCCGGCTTCTTTTCTGCAGATCTTCGCCGGGAGAGACAGGTATAAAACAGCCATAAAAATAAGAAAGTCCCCACAGAGTGGGAACTCTCCTGAATGTTACAATCTGTTGTTACATTGAAGTATTAGAAAGACGCTGTAAAGCATGTTCGGCAATCAGTGTGGCACAATGTTCCTCAAGAAAAGTAAGGCTTGCCGGTGTGGAACGCTTGGGAATACCGTATTCAGAGATGACATTGCAGACACGGTCGAAGACCTCGCGATCTTCTTCGCCCTGCGTCAGGATCAGATAATACCCGTCGGTGCCCTCCTCGTGATACAGAGTGCTGAGCCCGTGATAATGGCTTCCGGCTATTACTGCCGCGTTGATCACCTGTTTCAGAGATTCCATACGGAACAGGCGGGATCTGACAGCATCGTTTTCCTCGGGAGCGGGAGCGGCGGGAGTCTCGGCTGCAGCCTCCTCATTTTGGATACGGCGGAACAGATCCAGAACCTCGTCTGCCGTGCTCTCATCACTGCCCTCATCACTGTCTTCCGTAACGGAAGGTGCAAAGCGGGAAAAACGGGTGTCCAGTTCTTCCGGATCTTCCACTTTGGTAATGATCAGTACGATACAATCCGCATTCAGAGGGATGGCTTCAATCATCAGGGGAATATCCTCTGCTTCGAAGCCAAATTCAAAATTGGCCTGCTGCATCATATCACGGAACAGAGATTTAGCTTTTTCTGTGCCGTAGGCAAGTTCACTTATTTTTAATTCGCGGCTGGCGAGATCCTCACGGGTCAGGGTGCAGCGAATCTGATTTTCATTTACTTTTTCTATTTTCATGCGACAACACTTCCTTTCTGCTTTCGCATTGGTATGGTATATAGCTTATACTTTCCCTATATTTTAGTCAATAGAAGCTATTCACAGTTTAAAAAAATTTAATAAAACATCTTGTCAAATAGCAGGCTGCAGTGTATAATCCGACCTATAGATGCCTCTGATACTCCGGTACGGAGAGGAGGTCGACAGTTTTCCATTTTTTCTTGTTGATTTACCAGGGAACGATTCGTTCCAGTTCATCCCCTTTTTTATTTTATGATGCAGATGGCTGTTAATGTATTTGGGAAGGATAGGTTATGCTGATCTGTAAAATATAGTATGGAGATGTCTTACAGGCATATACGTGTCTGGTCATAATATTTCAACAGATATTTTTCACGAACATAATTCCAACATTTTCACACAAATTACTACAAGTACTGTCAGAGGCATTTATAAGTAACTATTCAGAGCCACGCAAATCGTGTCAATATGTACGTCGAATGCTTGCATTCGTAAGAACATTTGACATGATTTATATTGCGAATAGTGTTCTGAATAGTTACGCTTATATGTACTAGCGGAAAAAGCAGCGTTATTTTAAAGTGTTTCACGAATCCTTTTGGTAAAATATGCTGCGGACGGGAGGTGTCTGTGGAGGACCGGGAAGCTGTGACTCCCGGGAAGAAGTTTCCCAGGAGAAAGGTGGAAAAATATTTTCAAAAGCTTCAGAAAAACGGCACAGAATTGTATGTCGACGGAGAAAAGGTCTCACCGTCGCAGGCGGCAGCGTATGCCGTCAGAGAAGAAAGCCCGTATATGGCAGACTATATATTGGGAGAACAGGGCAAAATCAGCCAGGTCCGGCTGGATAAGGTGGATCTGCGTTAAAGGGTGTCAGCTCTTGCCCGGGTAATACTTTGAAACAGAGAATGCGCTGCGGGGATGCAAAACGGGATTGCCTCTCTGGCTGTATCCCGCAGTGCAGGATCTGTCTCTATTGTTCCTTGTATTATATAGAGGAATTGTGATAAAATAAAACTGTTCTGCCGATAGAAGACGGAACGGAAGAAAAGGCAAGAATGGTGCAGGCGGCAGCCTGCGGATGGGAGCACATATGAAGAAAAGAATACTACCGGTGATCATAGCAATCCTGCTGATCCTTGTAATCGCGGGCGGAGCACTGGGAAAGGTGCTGTTGGATAAATATTCCTACAGCAAAGAAGAGGCAGACTGGAACGAATTTTATCAGGTGTCAGAGAGTGACAGAAGTGCCATTATTTTACAGGACGAAATGGTAGAAGAACAGGCACTGATCAGAGATGACGTATGCTATTTTGATCTGGCAACTGTCCATAAATATATGAACGAAGTGTTTTATGCGGATATGACGGAAAAACTGTTGTTGTACGCCAATCCGACAGAAGTGATCCGTACGACTTTCGGCGAGACTTCCTATACGACAACAGAAGGCACACAGGATGCCGGATATGTGATCAGTTTCGTGGAAGGGGATACCGTATATGTGGCGGCGGATTATGTGAAGCTGTTCACAAATTATTCCTATGATTGTTATGACAGACATGTGCAGGTCTACACCGAATGGGGGACCAGACAGGTGGCACAGCTGAAAAAGGATACGGCGGTGCGTCTGCGGGGCGGTGTGAAGAGCCCGATCCTCACGCAGGCAGCGAAGGGAGATACCCTGGAGATTCTGGAGCAGATGGAGACCTGGAGCAAGGTGAAGACAGCGGATTCCGTGATCGGATATGTGGAGAACAAGCGTCTGGGAGATATTACGGAAGAGACCGAGACTCCGGTGACGGATTATCAGGAGCCGGAATATACTGCCCTGACTTCTGACAGCAAGATCTGCCTGGGCTGGCATTCTATCGGCGGTGTAGGCGGTAATGACACTCTGTACTCCATGGTGTCCGGTACGAAGGGTATGAATGTCATTGCACCGACCTGGTTCAGTCTGACGGATGAGAACGGAAGTATCCGGAACTTCGGAACAGCGAATTATGTAACCACGGCCCACAATATGGGCTTACAGGTATGGGGCGTGGTGGATAATTTTAATTACGCCAATGAGACCGGAACGGCCATCAGTACTCTGAATATGCTGTCCTCCACCACCAGCCGGCAGAACTTTGTGCGGAATGTGACAGATGCAGCAGTCAGCCTGGGACTGGACGGCATCAATGTGGACTTCGAGCAGCTGAGCAGTGACTGCGGACCGCATTATGTGGAATTTATACGAGAACTTTCCATTCAGTGCCGCAACAGGGGACTGGTATTGTCCATTGCCAACTATGTACCGTTTAATTTCAATGATTATTACCGTCTGGATATCCAGGGACAGGTTGCAGACTATGTCATTATCATGGGATATGACGAACACTGGCACGGAAGCAAGGATCCCGGAAGCGTGGCAAGCATCAGCTATGTATCCGGCGGTCTGGACAGAACATTGCAGGAGGTGCCTGCAAACAAGGTAGTCAATGCCCTTCCGTTCTACACGATCCTGTGGAAGACCGAAGGCACGGATGTGACGGATGAATATATTACCATGAACAACGAGGCAGACTTCATGAACAGAGCCGGTGTGACGGCAGAGTGGGATGAGGAGACCTGTCAGAATTATGCAGAATGGACCTCCGGAAATGCCACCTATCAGATCTGGCTGGAAGATGCGGAATCCATCGCAGTGAAGCTGAACATGATGGCTACCAAGAATATTGGTGGTGTGGCGGTATGGAGACTAGGTTACGGAACACAGGCAGCCTGGGAACTAATCAATGCCTATCTGCAGTAGGAACAGAATAAAATAGTAAAAGCCCGGTCCCGCAAGGGACTGGGCTTTATTGCTGCCGCAAACTTTATTCCGCTTCCTGTACGTTCTTTCTGCGGATGGTATAGCCTCCGGCCATGCATACAACTGCGGCACCCAGAAGCCAGAACATTGCAGAATTTTCACCGGTCTTTGGAACGTTGTCATATTCGGAAGAAGTATTGTTCTGTGTGGCCTGTGCAGGAGCTGTGGTCTGTGTGGGCTGCTCGGTAGCTGCAGGAGCTGCTTCTGCGGCAGCAGCGGGAGCGGGAGCGGTGGTGCTGTAATACTTTGCTTCGGTCTTCAGGGATCCGTCTTCAATGGCCAGCTTACCTGCGGCGAAACTGTAGGCCTCATAGAAAACGCTCTGGTCACGGTTGTCTTTGGCAATCAGATGATTGACGGTACCGACACCGTTGATGGTGGCATGTAGATTATTGGATTTATCATCTGTCAGGCCGATCATTTCCAGAGTGTCTACATTGCTGTTGAAATTTGCCTTGGCATCGCCATATACATAGGCATGAGATACATCACCGTTGACAGCACCGGAGGTACCGCTCAGGAAATAGACACTGTCATAGCCGTTGGCATAGACTACGGGAACACCAACAGTATTCTTGAAAGTCAGGTTGCCCAGACGGACAGAAACCTTGAGGGCCAGGGCATTGTTCTCCACATCGTTGTCGATGACAATATAGTCACCGTCTTTGATATTCTGCTGCAGATAATACAACTCGCGGTCCTGAACTTCTGCGGACCAGCTGGATGCTTCCTTGTATCTCCACTCGGAACTGCTGTCAGAATAGTTCAGAACATAGGTGGTGGGCTCCGCAGCCTTTACAGTGATCTTTCCCAGACCGGGAATAGCAAAGCATACGGCAGCCAGCGTGAACAGTGTGACAAATTTTTTAAGTCTCTTCATAAGAAAACCTCCTGATTGTCTGTGAGTTATTCCTGTATGGGAAGGTAGTGATCACCGGGTTCCACTTCTTTGGCAACGACTACGAACCGGCCCTGCTCTACATGGTATACGCAGGTGGACAGTGTCAGAAAATGATCTCCGAACTCTGCGGTGACACCGGTGTCATACTGGGATAACTGCTTGATATTGTTATAAAAGTCATCAAATTCTTCCTGCGTATCCGCCTGGAAAAATTTGTAGAACTTAAATACCTGATCTGTTTTCCGGTAGACCTGGGAGCGAAAGACGGCAATGATCTCATAATTGCGCTGACACTCTTCGGTATAGAGGATAATGTTTTTGTGTTCCTTATAGAAATCCTGATTCTCGTAATCGGTCAGATTGCCGAACATGGCACCGGATTTCATATTGTGACCGTGAATGATAAGATTCGTGGTCAGAGGATCTACACAGCTCTCATCGTCAAGGAGCAGACAGCCGTTTTTATTTTCGCTGCCGTCAAAAGCACGGTAGAGATAATAGGTCTCATCTTCCGGAGTCCACATTACCGGATAATCGATATTGGTGCCCGGAATCTGTAGCCAGGCCGCCATATCCTTGTTGGCAAGAAAACTGTCGGCATAAGGGTTGGCCACTCGTTCGAACTCCTCGGTGGAAGCTGGGGTCTCTTCTGTGGACGGCTCCGGGGAGGCGGTAACGGTCGGCTCACCTTCGACTGTGGAAGGTGCCTGCGTGGTCTCCGCGGACTGCGTCGGGCGCAATTCATCCAGCGCTTCCTCCATACGCCGGTCTTCGATCCGCCCTTTTACCAACAGGATCACTGCAGCAAGAACACAAATTCCCGCCAGAACAAATAAAATGATAGAAAGAGTTTTTTTGCTTATTTTCATAATGGTATTATACGCTGAAGTAGTAAGGGGATGCAATAGTTTAAAACAAAAGGATTTCTTAATTTTCGGAAGATATTTCCAGAGAAAAAGGCATATAAAATCATATAGAATAAAAGAGACACCGGAGAACAGGGATGGAACAGAAAGTGTTAAGGGCGGTGATGGTATGCCTGTTGCTTATGTCTATGGCGATACTTGGCAGGGAAACGGCGACATATGTGGAAACGGTAAATGTCGTGAATGCCTTGCAGGGGAATAATGCGGACACGGACGGAATACCGACGGTAGTGATCGATGCCGGCCATGGCGGGGATGACCCGGGGAAGATTGGTATCAACGGAGCACCGGAGAAGGATATCAATCTCCGGATCACAGAGAAACTGAGACAGTATCTGGAGGCAGACGGAATCCGGGTGGTGCTGACCAGAGAGACGGAGGATGGATTGTATGATGCATCTGCTCCCAATAAGAAAGTGCAGGATATGAAACGCCGGATCGAAAAGATTGAGCAGACGGATCCGGTTCTCACGGTGAGCATCCATCAGAACAGCTATCCGGAAGAGTATGTGCACGGAGCGCAGGTCTTCTATTATAATGGCAGCAGCGGAGGGGAACAACTGGCAGGGCTGATCCAGACACAGCTGGTCCAGGATCTGGATCCGGAGAACCACCGGCAGATCAAGCCCAACGACAGCTATTATCTTTTGAAAAAAACCAAAGGAACCATCGTCATTGTGGAATGCGGCTTCCTGTCCAATGCGGCAGAGGCGGGAAAACTGTGTGACGAGGCCTATCAGGACAGAGTGGCATGGTCGATCCACAAAGGAATTTTACAGTACATTAACGGGATACAGAGGGATTGAAACGGGAAATACAAAATAAAGGCACGAGTTGTATACACAGTGTTATTATGATAATATAAGATTTATACGTTATGACAGAATTTTATAAAGTTACGGGAGAGAAAATGAGTCGATATCAAAAAATAAGAAATGTTCTGTTGACCGTGATCGTGACATTGGCATTGCAATGTACATTTGAAGTCTGCCTGGGAGGATACGTGGATTCGAATCTTGTCAATGGGCTGAATAAACTGTGCGGAGCATTTACGGTGCTGGATTATACAGATCTGTTAACGGCTGCGGCAGTATTTGTAATGCTTAAGGAAGTGAAGAAAAGAGAGGCGAAGACAGATGTGGCAACGTTGGTGCTTTCTGTTATTCTGTCATTCCTTCTTATAGTATGTATCAGCTTTAAGAAATATGATTCTGCCATTTTCCTGTGGGGCAATTCTTTTCAGATACTTTTATCCACGTACTGTGTTTTGGGGTTTGCAGTGTTATTGTATCTGGTATTGCGCCTGGTATATTTTGGGCTGGAGCATGTGGAATTACCCGCAGAGCAGGGCAAAAAGCACCTACAGATGGTGGGTTTTTTTGTAATAGCCTTCAGCTGGCTGTTCTGGATCCTGCTAAATTATCCGGGAACTACCAGCGGGGACGGTCTGGTGCAACTGAAACAGTTTCTGGGTGAACAGGACTGGGGAGCGGCACATCCGCCATTTTCCTCCGCAATTATGGGAATCTGTTTTGTGCTGGGAAGAACCATTGCAGATGCCAATTTCGGCTTTTTCCTGTATTGCCTGTTGCAGACACTGGTAGGGGCCTATGCTTTTTCCCTCAGCATGAAAAAACTGCAGGAGCTGGGAATTTCATGGAAATGGTGTGCCGTGGGAATCCTGTTTTTCGCCTTGACACCTTTTTGGGGAACCTATGCCCAATGGTTTGAGAAAGATCTGCTGTATGCGGAAATGACGGTGTTACAGGCAGTATATCTGATGTCGGTACTGAAAAAGAAGGAATGTGGCGGGAAAGATGCGGCGGGACTGATTGTATTCAGTGTATTATCCTGCCTGCTTAGAAATAACGGGATCTATGCGATTGTTCCGGCACTGCTTTTGCTGGCAATTTATCTGAAAGGCAAAGAACGCAGGAAGGCATTCCTGGTATTGCTGGCAACTGTGGTGATCTATGAACTGATCACGGTGGTGGGATACAGAGCGTTGATCGATGTGGGAAAACCGGCAGCTTCCGAGGGGCTGAGCGTACCGTTCCAGCAGACGGCGAGATATGTCTGTGAATACGAAGATGAGGTTACGGAATATGAGAGACAGGTGATCAATGATACCCTGAACTTTGATGCTATGAAAAATTATGAACCCCGGATTTCGGATCCCATCAAAATATTATATCGAGGCGGAGACCTGGGGCCCTACATGAAAATATGGGTGCAGATGTTTTTCAAGCATCCGGGATGCTATGTGGCGGCATTTGTCAACAAGGGCTATGGCTATCTGGCACCGGTGGAACAGAACATAGAGGCATGGATCCAGCTGGAGTATCCGGAATATGCGCAGGAACAGGGAATTCATCATACATTCCCCATTCAGACATCGGAGTTTCTGCTGCAGATCTGGTTCCTCAGTATGCGGCTGCCGCTGATCAAGTATCTGTGTACTCCGGGATTGTATACCTGGATTCTGGTAGTGCTGGCATTTTTCCTGTGGAAAAAGAAAAGATACAGTGCGTTGATACTGCTGGTTCCCGGCTTTATAAACGTGTTGGTGTGCCTGGCATCCCCCATGTCCAATGCAATCCGCTATGAACTGCCGACCGTGGCGGTGATTCCGCTGCTGGTCGGATGGACCGTTTATTCTGTACACACAACATCCCGGCAGACCGGAGAGGAATAATCTTTCCATTTGACTGGGGATATGATATACTATATCCAAATGCAATTTAGAACACAGAAGGTAAAAACATGGAGACTGAGATCATAAAGATTCGTCCCGGAGAGGGCCCCGTCAGCGAAGAAGATGAGGAGAAACTCCGGGCGGCGGGAGCAATCCTGCAGCAGGGAGGACTGGTGGCTTTCCCTACCGAGACCGTGTACGGGCTGGGGGGAGATGCACTGAATCCTTCGTCTTCCCAGAAAATATATGCGGCAAAGGGCAGACCGTCCGACAACCCACTGATCGTTCATATTTATCGGTTTGAGGACATTTACAAGATTACAAAGGAGGTACCGGAACAGGCACGGAAGATCGCGGATGCTTTCTGGCCGGGTCCCCTGACCATGATCCTGCCGAAATCAGACGCGGTGCCTTATGAGACCACAGGTGGTCTGGATACGGTAGCAATCCGTATGCCCTCGCATCCGGCGGCGCAGAAGCTGATCAAATACAGCGGGGGATATATTGCGGCGCCCAGTGCCAATACTTCCGGCAAGCCCAGTCCCACAGTGGCAAAATATGTCGAAGAAGATATGATGGGGCGGATCGATGCCATCATTGATGGCGGTGAGGTGGGGATTGGCCTGGAATCCACCATTATTGACCTGACGGTGACACCGCCACAGATCCTGCGGCCCGGATACATTACCCAGGAGAAACTGAGCATAGTGCTGGGAACAGTGGATACGGACACCACGATCCTGCGGGCAGACAGCGGACAGGCACCCAAGGCCCCCGGAATGAAGTACAGACATTATGCACCCAGGGGAGAACTCACCATCGTAGAGGGAACCCCGGGGCAGGTAAGGGAGTATATTAACCGGGCTGCGGCAGCAGACCATACCGCAGGAGAGAAGACCGGAATCATCGGAACCGAAGAAATGCTGTCCGGTTATATAGCAGATGTGGTGAAAAGTGTCGGCAGCCGTAAGGATGAGGGCAGTATCGCCAGACATCTGTACACCATTCTGAGAGAATTCGATGATGAAGGTGTGACAAAGATCTATTCCGAGGGATTTTCCACGGAAGGCTTCGGACAGGCCATTATGAACCGGCTGTTGAAAGCAGCGGGCCATAAAGTAGTAAAACTTTAAACAGAAAATACGAGGAGAAGGAAAATGATAGCAATTGCAAGTGATCATGGCGGATATGATCTGAAAGAAAGAGTAAAGAAATATTTAGAGGAGAAGAACATTCCATATCAGGATATGGGATGTGACAGCAAGGCAAGCTGCGATTACCCTGTGTTTGGACATGCAGCGGCAAGGGCTGTGGCAGACGGTACCTGCGAGAAGGGCATCGTGATCTGCACCACCGGTATCGGTATCAGCATTTCTGCCAACAAGGTAAAGGGGATCCGCTGCGCACTCTGCTCCGATCCTCTGTCGGCGAAGATGACCAGACTGCACAACGATGCCAACATGCTGGCAATGGGTGCAGGCATTGTCGGTGAGAACCTGGCGCTGGAGATCGTGGAGACTTTCCTGAATACACCTTTTTCCGGAGAAGAGAGACACAGCCGCAGAATCAGCCTGATCGAAGAGGTTTAGTGCATTACACAGACACGAACAACAACGGAATACCCTTATAACAAATACAAAACACAGGAGGACAACAATATGTCAAAAGTAGTAGTTATGGATCACCCCTTAATCGAGCAGAAGATCGGAATCATCCGCAGAAAGGAGACCGGTACCAAGGACTTCAGACAGAACATCAGCGAGATCGCAATGCTGATCGGTTATGAAGCAACCAAGGATCTGCCTCTGGAAGAAGTAGAGATCGAGACCCCTATCTGCAAGACCACCGTGAAGCAGTTAAAGGGTAAAAAGCTGGCACTGGTACCTATCCTGCGTGCAGGTCTGGGTATGGTAGACGGTATGTTATCCCTGATCCCTGCTGCAAAAGTAGGACATATCGGCCTGTATCGTGATCCTGAGACCTTAAAGCCTGTAGAATATTACTGCAAGCTGCCTGCAGACTGTGCAGAGCGTGAGGTATTCGTGGTAGATCCCATGCTGGCTACCGGCGGTTCTTCCATCGCAGCCATCCAGCTGTTAAAGGACAAGGGCTGCAAGAGCATCCGTCTGCTGTGCATCATCGCTGCACCCGAAGGTGTAAAAGCTATGCAGGAAGCACATCCGGATGTGGATATCTATATCGGAGCACTGGATCAGAAGCTGAATGATCATGGATACATTGTTCCCGGACTGGGAGATGCAGGAGACCGTATTTTCGGTACCAAATAAAGGAGACATCCATGAGTGCCAAACGCAGCGATTATATCAGCTGGGATGAATATTTTATGGGGGTGGCCCACCTGTCTGGAATGCGGTCCAAGGACCCGAATACCCAGGTGGGAGCCTGCATTGTCAGCCCGGACAACAAGATCCTGTCCATGGGATACAACGGCTTCCCCAAGGGGTGTTCCGACGATGAGTTCCCCTGGGAGAGGGAGAACGACAATGACAGGAATCTGACAAAGTATCCCTTTGTAACACATAGTGAACTGAATGCTATTTTGAATTATCGTGGCGGTTCCCTGGAGGGGACGAAGCTGTATGTCTCTCTTTTTCCCTGCAATGAATGTGCGAAAGCCATTATCCAGGCGGGGATCCGCACGGTGGTATATGACAGCGATAAGTATGAGGGAACTCCGTCCAACCGGGCAGCCAAGCGGATGTTTGACGCGGCCGGAGTGAATTACGTGCAGTACCGTAAGACGGGCCGCATGATACGCATCGAGGTCTGAAGCAACAGATAAAAGGAGTAAAACGGTTGAAGCGCCTACAGAAGACAGCTGTGCTGCTTACAGCAGTGATCCTTGCAGGAGCCTTTTCTTCAGAAGATATCAAAGTGGAAGCTACCAGCAGTACCTGGCAGCAGATTCAGAAAGAGCAGGAAGAGAAAAACAACCTGCAGAATCAGCTGAATGAGGAAAATGATAATCTGGAGAACCTGAAGGGAGAACAGAATTCCCTCAAGGGACAACTGAATAATCTGAACGGTCAGCTGACGGAAGTCAGTAACAATCTGTCAGATCTGGAACAGCAGATCGCAGACAAGGAGCAGGAGATCGCGGATACCCAGGCCAGTCTGGAAGAGGCGAAAGCTACGGAAGCATGGCAGTATGAGTGTATGGTGATCCGGGTACGGGATATGTACGAGCGGAATGAGACCAGTTACATCAACGCTTTGCTGAATGCCCAGAGCTTCGATAAACTGCTGAACGCTGCGGACTTTTTTGAACGGATCGCAGCCTATGACCAGAAGAAACTGCAGGAATTCGAAGAGAACCGCAAGCTGATCGAAGAGGAAGAGGCGAGACTGCAGGCAGAGAAAACGGAGCTGGATAGTCTGAAGATGGCAGCGGAAGCCGAGAAAAGCAAGGTGTCCGGTCTGATCAGCCAGACATCTAATAGCATTGCAAAATATGCCGGGGATATTTCGGAAGCAGAGCAGAGAGCCCTGGCATATGAACAGGAGATCAAACAAAAAGAAGAAAATCTGGAAACACTCCGGAAAAAGCTGGCAGAAGAGATCGCCATGTCCCAGAAGGCGGCAAACGCAACCTGGCGGGACATTTCGGATATCTCCTTTGAAGAGGGAGACCGTTATCTGCTGGCAAATCTGATCTATTGTGAAGCGGGCGGAGAACCCTATGACGGTCAGCTGGCGGTAGCCAGTGTGGTTATCAACCGTGTCAGAAGTTCTGTTTATCCCAACACAGTGGTAGGAGTGATCTATCAGAACAAACAGTTCTCACCGGTGGCCAGCGGACGTCTGGAACTGGCATTGGCCACCAATAAAGCCACCAGCCGCTGCTACCAGGCGGCAGACGAGGCTATGTCCGGTGTGACCAATGTAGGAAACTGTGTATATTTCCGCACACCGGTGGAAGGACTGACAGGTATCAATATCGGCGGACACGTATTTTATTAAACGAAAGCGAAAATCTATGAGAATCAACAGCGTAGAACAAAAGGGTTATGCAAATGGAATCATGGACTGGAAGATCTTCGTAAGGCAGGATCTGGTAGTAGCCAAGGCGTCGGAATTTTTCTATGAATTCGTAGGGGAGAATTCTTTCCGGCCGGTGAGTGAACTGCTTCTGCCGGAAGACGGGGAGCTGTTGAAAAAAGCAGTGGAGGCGGATACGTTCCAACCGCTGGAACTGATCACGGTGCTTCACAATCTGAAGGACAGTGTAAGGAACGTGTATCTGCGTCTGGAACAGAGTGAACAGACGGAGAACGGGATTCCGTTGTATCAGATCACCGTTTCAGATATTCATGATCTGGAGAACCGGAATTTACGACTGGAGCAGAGCATTCTGAAGTACCGTCATTTTATGACATTGGAAGATGTTTACTTTTTTGAATATCTGATCGAACAGGACAGTATTACGGTCTATAAATATGTCAACGAGCGGGCCATGAACCAGTTTGAAGGGCCTATGAATGCGCTGATCCGGAATGTGGAACAGGCACATGAGGGCAGTGATATTTCCAGACTGGAAGATCAGCTGCGGACCTTTTGCGCACATCTGCGTAACGGGGACAATTTCTTCGAGATGGAATTCGTCAGCGGGCAGGAGGACAAGGGAATATGGAGGGTCAAAGGCGCACGGATCCCGAAGAAGCGTGATATGGTAGCGGGCATCATAACCCCGGACAGAAACCGGGAGAAGGAAGCCTATTATCTGACTCCGGCAGCCAGAGATGCCGGAACCGGTCTGCTGAACAAGCGGGCATGGACAGAGTACACCATCGAACAGCTGAACCGCAAGGATCATAGTACCAGATGGCTGGTGATCATTGATATTGATGATTTCAAACATATCAATGATACCTACGGACATATTTTTGGTGACCAGGTCATCCGGAGAGTGGCGGAGATCATGCAGGTGCTGGTGGGACAGCGGGGCGTGATCGGACGATTCGGCGGAGACGAGTATGTGATCCTGTTGGAGAAAGTGGAGACCAGAGAACAGCTGAAGACACTTTTGAAGACCATTGCGAAGGAATTTGCCCTGGCATTTGATCCGAAGACCCATGTGACAGCTTCTATCGGCGTATCGGAGTATCCGGTAGATGGAAGCGAATACGAGGAACTGATGCGCAAGGCGGATAAGGCACTCTATCTGGCCAAGGAAAAAGGCAAGAACCGCCATATCATCTATGAAGAGAGACTTCACGGCAAGCTGGAAAGCGACGATATGCAGAACATGGCTATGGCCTATGCGGTATCTAAGGAGAAAAAGCGGGAAGTCATCACGAAGATGATCACCGAACTGTGTGTATCCGGTGTGAACTCCATTGTAAAAAAGGAAGAACGTCTGCAGCAGATCCGCAGTCTCTTCGATCTGGATGGAATCACGATTTATTCAGAGTCGGGAGCGCAGCTGGTATGCCGGAATGGTAATTACATGGTAGAAGTACCGGATGGAAGAGGACTTTTTGAAGATGAGAAGTATCTTGCGCTATTCGGGGATGATGATAATTTTATAGAATCCAACACATTGAAACTCAGATTCCAGGATCCGGCGGCATTTGCCGTGATGCAGAAGCAGGAGATCGGTGCTTCCCTGCAATGTCTTTCCCGCAAAGAGGGAGTGCCGAATGTGATCGTGAACTTTGATGTGTTCAACCGCAACCGTAAGTGGTCGGATGAAGATATTACACTGTTGACGATTCTGGGACACTGCATCGGAAACCTGCTGAACTATTCAGAGTAAAGTAAGTGAGAGCAGAAGCTCGTCGGACACTTGTGTCCGTAAGAGCCTATGCTCTCATTTATTTTGCGAATGTGTTACTCTGAATAGTTCTGACCAGGGAGCAAAAAGTAAGCACTGCAGCTACAGCCCGCTCCTATCCAACGGATTCTGCAGCCTGTCGAACTTGTCCCGATAGATAATGGTGATCAGGTTGTTCAGCTGGCGCAGGCAGGCACTCATTTGAGCCTGGGTGATCAGCCCCTTTTCCAGAGCCTCGGCCAGCTCGTCCAGATCCACGACATGCATCCTTCCATCAGGATAGAGGATAATGTCAGCCAACAGATCCGTGACGATCAGGGAATTATCTTCCGGTCGGGAAGTATATTCCACAATATCGCAGTACCAGTACAGCAGAGAACCGTCATGGCGGTAGAACTTGCTGATCTTGAAGCCTTCCTTGAGATAATAGCAGGAACAGCCGTGGGAAAACGTGGTCTTGGGATTCAAGGTCTTCCATTTGGTCAGAATGTAGTCTTCGTTCTGCTCGACGATAATATCATCCTTTAATAAAATGCATTCTTCCGGGATCAGCCGTTTACGGTAGATCTGAAGTTCGTTGCTCATAGAGTTTCTCCTTTGTGCGGTGTGCTTTACAACGGTCACAGTTCCGGAAACGGGATAAAAGGCCTGGGAGGGATCGTATGAGGACACAGCGTCTTCTCCATCCAGATCATATCATGCCATGCATCCTGCTTGTAACCGGAAGCGTGAAAATGTGCCACGGTTTTATAACCATGCTTTTCGTGGAAGGCGATGCTGGGAGGATTGGGGTAGGTGATGCAGGCACAGACATTGCAGACGTGCTGTGCGGTCAGGTATTCCTCCAGCTTTTCGTATAACAGACTGCCGACACCGCTGCTTCGAAGATCCCGGCTGACATAGATGGAAGTCTCCACAGACCAGTCATAAGCAGCGCGGCTTTTAAAAGCGGATGCGTAAGCATATCCTGCCGGCTCCCCGTCCAGTTCAGCCACCAGGTAAGGATAACGGGTAAGAGTGTGACGGATCCGGTCCGCAAATTCTTCTGCGGAAGGAACGATGTACTCAAAGGTAATAGAGGTATTTTCCACATAAGGGGCATAAATGGCAACCAGCCTTGCAGCATCCTCAGGGGTGGCGATACGGATCCGCAGCTGTCTTTTGATGTCTGTAGTCTTTATTCGCGTCATCCTTCTTTCTATAAGGGTGTAAAGTCACTGAATAGTTATTCAAATAGTACTTCCGGAGAGATTTCAAGTCAATCTTTTTTTCGCAGGATTTTATAGATTTTTTACCATTTGGACAGGAGGATTTTACTGGACATCATATTAAGATTTCGTTATAATGACTATAGGTTTGCCCTGCAGTGGGAAAATATTTTCAAAAATGTACAAAAATAAATGCTGAGAGCAGAAATCAACACAGGAGGACACAGTGTCAAGAAAAAAGAAACCCTACGACAGACAGGTGTTTCGGGCGATCACACTGATCATGCAATTTGGTATCAATATGTTGGTACCGATCTGCCTGATGTCCGCAGCCGGCATCTGGCTGGATAAACATTTCGGAACGGACTTCTGGATGATCCTGCTTTTCTGTATGGGAGCTGTGGCCGGAGGGCAGAATGTATACCGGATGGCCAGGACAATTTATGAAGACGGCGATGATAAACACACTAAAAAAGATAAATAGAACGGTTCTGGAGATGGATCTGGGGATCTTGTTCCTGGGAGTGTCAGCGCAGATCATAGGAGCATTTATTGCAAAGGATGAAGCAATGTATGCCAAAAGTCTGTGGTTTGGCGTTCTGCTGGCGCTGGTTTCCACATATCATATGTACCGTTCCCTGGACCGGGCATTGGACCAGCCCGAGAAGACTGCTACGAAAATGATCATCCGTGCCTATGTCTTACGATATGTCATGTTGATTTTTTTCCTGTTGGTGATGATGAAGACCGGAGTGATGAATCCTCTGATTTTCTTTTTCACCTATGTTATATGTATGAAAGTAACGGCATTTCTACAGCCGCTTACCCATAAATTATGCAATAAACTGTTCCACGAGACGGATCCGATACCCCAGGCGATGCCGGAGGAGACTGCGGAAGACAAAACTGCTCCGCAGACTGCGGAAGAAGCGGAAGCCCCGAAGGATGGAGAAGTGACAGAGGAACAACAGAATAAACAATAAGGAGGTGAAACAATGGAACATGGAATTCTGTTATCCGGTGCCGACAATATCGACTTTATGATACATGGCGTGTTTAAGTATTCCTTTTTCGGCCATGAGGTATGGATAACGACCACACATGTGTGTGTGCTGATCGTCATGTTGCTTATCATTGGTTTTGCCATTGCTGCCAACCGCCAGATGGCCAAAGCCAGAGAAGTGCCGGAAGGTTTTCAGAATGTGGTGGAGCTGATCGTGGAGAAGCTGGATGCCATGGTGGATGCTCCCATGGGCAAGGCCGCACCGAAGTTCTACAACTACATCGGAACGATCTTCATCTTCATTCTGGTGAGCAATATTTCCGGTCTGTTAGGCCTGCGTCCCCCCACAGCGGACTACGGCGTGACATTGCCTCTCGGTGTTCTGACCTTCCTGCTGATCCATTACAATCAGTTCAAGTACCAGAAGCCGAAAGAAATCTGGGAAGGCATGTGTTCCCCGCTGCCCCCCTGGCTGCCGATCTGGCTGCCCATTAACCTGATCAGTGAGATCGCAGTACCGATTTCCCTTTCATTACGTCTGTTCGCAAACGTATTGTCCGGAACGGTAATGATGGCACTGATCTACGGACTGTTGGGTGTGATCGCTACAGCGTGGCCCGCAGCACTGCATGTATACTTTGACCTGTTCTCCGGAGCCATCCAGACATACGTATTCTGTATGCTGACCATGACTTACATTGCCAATGCAAGAGGAGACGCTTAAAGCTGTACTGTTCAGGTATGGCTATCTGAAACTATGCTAGAAAGATTCTGATAAGAATCTCAATAATAGGAGGATTTACTATGGATTTTAATGAAAACTTTATCTTAGGCTGTTCTGCAATCGGTGCTGGTCTGGCAGTTATTGCCGGTATCGGACCCGGTGTAGGCCAGGGTATCGCAGCAGGACACGCTGCTGCAGCAGTAGGACGTAATCCCGGAGCAAAGTCCGAGATCACTTCTACCATGTTATTGGGACAGGCAGTTGCCGAGACCACCGGTCTGTACGGTCTGTTGATTGCTATGCTGCTGCTGTTCGTAAAGCCCTTACTTCCCTGATTAAACGAAAGGAATGCGGATGAAAATGATACTATTAACAGAAGGCGAGACCATGTCAAGACTGTTTGACCTGGACTGGCAGCTGCTGGCAGACTCCTGCCTGATGATCATTGCCATCTTCGTATTGTTCCTGGCACTCAGCTATTTTCTGTTCAATCCGGCCAGAAAGTTCTTAAATGATCGTAAAGAGAAGATCAGGGGAGAACTGGAAGAGGCAAAGGACAATCAGGAAAAGGCCGCAGAACTGAAGGCACAGTATGAGGCGAAGTTGAAGGACATCGACAAAGAGGCGGAGGACATCTTAAGTGATGCCAGAAGACGGGCTCTTCAGAACGAGGAGCGTATCGTCACACAGGCCAAGGAAGAGGCAGCCAGAATCCTGGCGAGAGCACAGGAAGAAGCCAGACTGGAAAAGCAGAAAATGTCCGATGAGATCAAACAGGAGATCGTATCCGTGGCATCTGTCATGGCAGGTAAGCTGGTAGGCGCTTCCATAGATACCACCAGACAGAACAGCCTGATCGAAGAGACGCTGAAGGAAATGGGTGAGGATACATGGCAAAATTAGTTTCCAAAGTCTATGGAGAAGCCCTTTTCGAAGCGGCAGTCGACCATGGAAATGCGATCCAGCTGATGAATGAGACCGCACAGCTTGAGAAAATATTGGAAGACAATCCGGATTTTGACAAGCTGATGAAACATCCCGGAATCCCCAAACAGGAAAAACTCTCCATGGTGGAACAGGTCTTCCGTGGCAGAGTCAGTGATGATCTGACAGAGTTTCTGAAGATCGTGGTGACCAAGGAACGTTACGGCTCATTAAAGGCAATCTTTGCTTATTTTACCGAACTGGTCAGAGAATCTGAAAAGATGGGAACCGCATATGTGGATACCGCAGTGGAGCTGACGGAGGCCCAGAAGCAGGCAGTGAAAAATAAGCTGCTGGCTACGACTTCCTATCAGACCTTTGATGTGTATTACCATGTGGATCCGACGCTGATCGGCGGAATGGTGATCCGGGTGGGTGACCGGGTGGTGGACAGCAGTATCCGGACCAAACTGGAAGATATGAAGAAACAATTATTAAATATTCAGCTGGGATGACCGGCTGAAAGAAAGGTGCGACAGATCCATGAATTTAAGACCAGAAGAAATTAGTTCCGTCATTAAGGAACAGATCGAAAGATATTCTTCCCAACTGGATGTATCCGATGTCGGAACCGTCATTCAGGTAGCGGATGGTATCGCTCGTGTACATGGACTGGAAAATGCCATGCAGGGTGAGCTGTTACAGTTCCCCGGCGATGTATATGGCATGGTGCTGAATCTGGAAGAAGATAATGTCGGTGTCGTATTGTTGGGAAGTGCCAGCAATATCGAAGAGGGTGATATCGTCAAGACCACCGGACGTGTGGTAGAGGTTCCCGTAGGAGACGCATTGCTTGGACGAGTAGTGAACTCCTTAGGACAGCCTATTGATGGTAAAGGCCCCGTACAGACTGACAAATTCCGTAAGATTGAGCGTGTGGCAAGTGGTGTAATCACTCGTAAGAGCGTAGACACGCCGCTCCAGACAGGTATCAAGGCAATCGACTCCATGGTTCCCATCGGAAGAGGTCAGCGTGAGCTGATCATCGGTGACCGTCAGACCGGTAAGACCGCTATTGCGATCGACACGATCATCAACCAGAAGGGTCAGAATGTAAAATGTATCTATGTAGCTATCGGTCAGAAAGCATCTACCGTGGCTAATATCGTAAAAACACTGGAGGAGTTCGGTGCCATGGCTTATACCACCGTTGTGGTATCCACGGCAAGTGACCTGGCTCCCTTACAGTATATCGCTCCTTATTCCGGTTGTGCGATCGGTGAGGAGTGGATGGAGAACGGAGAAGACGTACTGGTGGTATATGATGACCTGAGTAAACATGCTACTGCATACCGTACACTCTCCCTGCTCCTTCGTCGTCCGCCCGGACGTGAAGCATATCCCGGTGACGTATTCTACCTGCATTCCAGACTGCTGGAGCGTGCAGTCCGCATGAGCGACGAATACGGCGGAGGTTCCCTGACGGCACTTCCCATCATTGAGACCCAGGCAGGCGATGTATCTGCATACATCCCTACCAACGTTATTTCCATTACCGATGGACAGATCTATCTGGAGACAGAAATGTTCAACTCCGGTTTCCGTCCTGCGATAAATGCAGGTCTGTCCGTATCCCGTGTAGGTGGTGCCGCACAGATCAAGGCTATGAAGAAGATCGCAGCACCTATCCGTACCGAGCTTGCCCAGTACAGAGAGCTTGCTTCCTTCGCACAGTTCGGATCCGAACTGGATGCGGATACCAAGGAGAAGCTGGCACAGGGCGAACGGATCAAAGAAGTGCTGAAGCAGCCTCAGTACCAGCCCATGCCGGTACAATATCAGGTAATCATCATCTACGCAGTCACTAAGAGATTCCTGCTGGATGTACCTGTAGAGGAAATCACCAGATTCGAGAAGGAATTCTTCGAGTATCTGGATACGAAGCATCCCGAGATCCCCGCAGCGATCGCTGAGGAAAAAGTGATCTCCGATGCTACGGAAGAGAAGCTGGTAAAAGCCCTGAATGATTTCAAGGCAGAATTTCTGAAATAAGTGTGTCGGCCGCAGATTGCGGCAGAATGAGAGGTAACTATGGCATCAATGCGTGATATCAAGCGCCGTAAGACCAGCATTCAGGGCACACAGCAGATCACCAAGGCCATGAAGCTGGTATCTACGGTAAAGCTTCAGAGAGCCAGAGCAGGTGCAGAACGTTCTCAGACGTATTTTGACTGTATGTATGATACCGTAAACAATATCCTGTCCAGGGTAGGTCATCTGGAACATAAGTATCTCGTTCCGGGGGCTTCCCCCAAAAAGGCGGTCATTGTCATCACCTCCAACCGAGGTCTGGCAGGCGGTTACAACTCCAATGTGGCCAAGCTGATCACTGGACAGGAGGAGTGGAAGGCAGAAGACGTTGTGGTCTATGCCATCGGTAATAAGGGCCGGGAGATTCTGGAGAGAAAGGGATATACCGTGAAGGAATCCTATCCGGAGGTCATCGAAGAGCCCACATATGCCGAAGCAATGCTTCTGTCGGACAAACTGCTGACATCATTTGCAGCCGGAGAGATCGGCGAGATTTATCTGGCATACACACACTTCAAGAACACGGTGAGCCACGAGCCGAAGCTGTTGAAGCTTCTGCCCGTGGAATATGATGCAGAGGCGGGTGCATCCACAGAGGGTGCCGATGCGCTGATGAATTTCGAACCGGAAGATGTGGAAGCACTGGATATGATCATACCGAAATATATATCCAGTCTGATCTATGGTGCACTGATGGAAGCGGCAGCCAGTGAGAACGGTGCCCGTATGCAGGCCATGGATAATGCCACCAGCAATGCGGAGGATATGATCAGTGATCTGTCACTGAAGTACAACCGCGCAAGACAGGGAAGCATTACCCAGGAGCTTACAGAGATCATTGCAGGCGCAGAGGCGCTTTAACTATTGTAATAATGCCCATCAGTGGGCAGGAAAGAGGTAGAAATGGCAGGAGAGAATAAAGGAAGGATCACCCAGGTCATCGGTGCCGTACTGGATGTACGCTTCGATGAGGGCAAACTTCCCGAGATCAATGACGCGATCCGCATCCCTACCAGAGATGGAGGAGAACTGGTAGTGGAAGTCTCCCAGCATTTGGGTGATGACACTGTCAGATGTATTGCCATGGGTACTACCGACGGACTTGTGAGAGGAATGGAGGCTATCGCCACCGGATCTCCCATTTCCGTACCGGTAGGAGAGAATACCCTGGGCAGAATATTTAATGTACTGGGTCAGCCGATTGATAACAAGCCGGTACCGGCAGGAGTGTCTTACGAGCCTATCCACCGTGCCGCACCGACCTTCGCAGAGCAGTCTACGGACACAGAACTGCTGGAGACCGGTATTAAGGTCGTTGACCTGCTCTGCCCTTATCAGAAGGGTGGTAAGATCGGTCTGTTCGGTGGTGCCGGTGTAGGTAAGACCGTACTGATCCAGGAGCTGATCCGTAATATCGCAACCGAGCACGGCGGATATTCCGTATTCACCGGTGTAGGCGAGCGTACCCGTGAGGGTAACGACCTGTACCACGAGATGCAGGAGTCCGGCGTATTGGACAAGACCACCATGGTATTCGGACAGATGAACGAGCCCCCCGGAGCAAGAATGAGAGTCGGTCTGACCGGACTGACCATGGCAGAGTACTTCCGTGACAAGGGCGGAAAAGATGTGCTGTTGTTCATCGACAACATCTTCCGATTCACCCAGGCCGGAAGTGAGGTATCTGCACTGTTAGGCCGTATGCCTTCCGCAGTAGGATACCAGCCTACATTACAGACAGAGATGGGTGCGCTCCAGGAGCGTATCACATCCACCAAGAACGGTTCCATTACTTCCGTACAGGCAGTTTATGTGCCTGCGGATGACCTGACAGACCCGGCACCTGCGACCACATTCGCACATCTGGATGCCACCACGGTTCTGTCCCGTTCTATTGTAGAATTGGGAATTTATCCCGCAGTGGATCCTCTGGAGTCCACATCCCGCATTCTGGATCCCAGAATCGTAGGTAAGGAGCATTATGAGACCGCCCGCGGTGTACAGGAGATCCTGCAGAGATATAAGGAATTACAGGATATTATTGCTATCCTCGGTATGGATGAGCTGTCCGAGGAAGACAAGCTGGTCGTATCCCGTGCCCGTAAGATCCAGAGATTCCTGTCCCAGCCTTTCTTCGTGGCAGGACAGTTCACCGGTCTGGAAGGAAAATATGTACCTATCAGCGAGACCATCCGTGGATTCCGTGAGATCCTGGACGGTAAGCATGATGATATTCCGGAGAGCTACTTCCTGAATGCCGGAAGCATTGATGATGTACTGGCAAAGGTTCATGCATAGCATGAGAGGGGAGTACAGATATGGCAGATAAAGAATTCACACTTCGTATCATAACCCCGGAAAGAGTATTCTATGAGGGAATTGTGGATATGGTAGAATTCAATACCACGGAAGGACAGATTGGTGTCCTTCCGGGCCACATTCCCCTGACGGTGATCGTGAAGCCGGGTATCCTGCATATTACGGAGAAGGACGGAGAGAAGGAGGCAGCATTGCATTCCGGATTCGCCGAGATCCTTCCCGAAGGAGTTACCATTCTGGCAGAGATTATCGAATGGCCGAATGAGATCGATGAAAACCGTGCGGAGGCAGCATTGCACCGTGCGGAAGAGAGACTGCGCAGCAAGACGCCGGAGACGGATATTGCCAGGGCAGAGACGGCATTGCAGAGAGCAATGGCGAGAATTCAGGTGCTGCGATAAGCTTCGCAGCACCTCTTTTTTCTTTTACGCATATGCTATAAAAAAGCATGAGGCATTTGGATATGGTATCAAGGCCTTTTTTTATGACACTTCCGGGCTATCCGGGAAGAATGGATGAAAACGAGATCTTAAATGATCTGGAATATCTGCAGCAGACCTATCCCGGAGAGGTCAGACGCTGTCAGCGCAGAATTGCGGAAATATTGGACAAATACGACTATGAAGGAAGCATGATCTATGATGAATATCCGGACCGCCTGAGTCTGTTCCGGATAGCGGATACGATCAGCACGATCCTGGAACAGGAAGCGGAAAAAGTATCAAAGGATCTGATCCATGTGTTGGTGTGCAATGAGATCTACAAAAGGAGACACGGTGGACGACGGGGAATGATTGCGTTCTTATAGGAAAGCGTGCTATAATATGCGCAAAACATTTGAAAAACAGGATAAACCATGGAAGAACTGAAAATACTTTTACAGAAAATTTTGAATAAAGATCTGCAGCAGATCATCCTGAGCAACAGCCGTCATCCAGAACAGACCCAGAAGGTAAAGATCCGCCCGGTGCTGATCCGGGAGGAACTGTTGTTCCAGGAGACTGCTTACAGAGGAACTCAGGCGTTTCACGAGAATTTTACAGCAGAACAGCTGACGGACCGGATCTGCACCGCCTTACAGGAGCAGTTCCGGCAGGGAGAATTCTCAGCGAAGACCCTGCAGGCCACCGCTCTGGTCAGCAAAAAGGGCAAGCTGACACTGAAGGTGAAAAACAGTGGCAAGGCACCGCGGACGGAGGGGGCGGCTGCTTCTGAAGAGGAGGAACTGCAGGCACTGGCTCACAACCGTACCAAGCATTATATTTTAGAGGAAGGAAAACCGGTGGATTTCCTGGTAGGACTGGGCGTGCAGACCCCGGACGGCCGGGTGACCAGGGCGAGATTTGATAAATTCCGTCAGATCAACCGGTATCTGGAATTTATCGAGGATGTGATCGATGAACTGCCGAAAGACCGTACCATCCGCATTATTGATTTTGGCTGCGGCAAATCCTATCTTACCTTTGCAATGTACTATTATCTGCATGAATTACAGCATAGAGATATCCAGGTGACCGGACTGGATCTGAAGACCGATGTGATCCAGCACTGCAATGAACTGGCGGAAAAGCTGGGGTATGACAGATTAAAGTTCGAGAGGGGAGACATCAGTACCTACGAGGGCACAGATGTGGCGGACATGGTGGTGACCCTGCATGCCTGTGACCTTGCCACAGATTATGCGTTAGACAAGGCGGTAAAATGGGGGGCCAGAGTCATTCTGGCGGTTCCCTGTTGTCAGCATGAACTGAACCGGCAGATAAAATGTGATCCTTTAAAACCAGTGTTAAAATACGGCATCATCAAGGAGCGCGTGGCAGCACTGCTCACCGATGCTTTGAGAGCAAATCTGCTGGAACAACAGGGCTATGAGACCCAGATCCTGGAATTCATCGATATGGAACATACCCCGAAGAATCTGTTGATCCGGGCAGTGAAAAAGAATGGTATGCGCCCGAAGAAAAGCGCAGATATCGGTACTGTGGAGGAACTGCTCCATGTGGCACCGACACTGGAAAAATTGCTGAATAATGAATGAGTGAAGAATCAAGAATGAAGAAAACGATCATTAGAATTGCCGTGTGTGTTGTAGTATTTCTGGCATCAGCACTGATCATCGGCAGCATTATGAATCAGGGACATAACAATATGACCATGGAGATGGCTCCGGCCACTCTGCCTATGATCACCATGGAAAGCGGCGGTGTGGCATGCAATGAACTGCACGGAAATACCGTGGAGATGGATGTGGCTTACCAGAAGGACTGCATTACTCTGCTGGGGGAGGGCAGACAGGCGAATTTCACCGTGGATACGTTCGGAAGAGAAATTACGGGGATCTCGACAGAGGTTCGCAGCATCGACGGCAGCCGGCTGATCGAGAACAGTGAAGTCACCGGATGGAAGGCAAATGGGAAAAGCTTTTCCGTTTCCCTTACGTTAAAAGACCTGATCGACACGAATACACAATACAGTCTGACCCTGATCCTGGAACTGGAAGGGGAACAGAAGGTATATTATTATACGACTATTTTATGGAATGATGATGTGCATATTTCGGAAATCCTGGAATTTGCGACAGATTTCCACGGAAAATTATACGACAAGGAAATGGCCAAGGAACTGACGAAATATCTGGAATCGAATTCCAAGCTGACAGATAACGGCACTTTTCATAAAGTGAATATTCACAGCAGCTTTCAGCAGATCACCTGGGGCAGTCTGGAACCGGTCCAGGAGGACGCGGCTTCCATCCGGCTGACACAGATCAGTGGGAATGTGGCCTCTCTGCTGATGGATTTTGTGGTATCCACCGGAGAGGGCAAAAATAAGATCTACTACAATGTCGAAGAGTATTACAGAGTCAGATATACTTCGGAGAGAATGTATCTGCTGGATTATGAGCGTACCATGACACAGATCCCGGATACTACCCGGATGTATGCCAATGACAAGATCCTTCTGGGAATCACGGATGAAAATGTGGATATGATGGAGAGTGCGGATGGCAATACCGTGGTGTTCTCCGATATGGGGCAATTACTCAGCTATAATGCGGCTACCAACGGACTGACAGTGATCTTCTCCTTCTATGGTAAAGATAATGCCGACCGGCGGACTCTGTATGACAATCATGGCATCAAGATCCTGGATGTAGACGAGGGCGGTAATGTGAAATTTGCCGTGTATGGTTACATGAATCGCGGAAGACATGAGGGGGAGACCGGCATTCAGATCATCAGCTATGACAATTCGCTGAATACGATCGAGGAAGAAGTCTATATCCCATATTCCAAGAGCTATGCGGTGCTGAAGGATGAGATGGAACAGCTGCTGTACCGGAACAGACAGCAACATGTATATTTTTTCCTGGAAAACGGTGTCTATGATGTGGATCTGGAGAATCGCAGCGCTGAACAGCTGGTAAGTATAAGACAGGATGACAGCCTTCAGGTATCGGAGAATCATGAGATCATCGTATGGCAGGAAGGGGATGACATCAACCACAGCAACCAGCTGAATGTCCGGAATCTGAATACCGGAGAACAGACAGTGATCCGGGCGGAGGACGGTGAGGCTATCCGGCCGCTTGGCTTCATGGGAGAAGATATTATCTACGGCGTGGCCAGGGAGAGCGACATCCGGACAGAGAATTCCGGACAGATCTTTTACCCCATGTATAAGGTCTGCATCAGCAATTCTTCCGGAGATAATCTGAAGGAATACGGACAGGATGGCATCTACATCGTGGATTGCGCCATCGAGGGCAATCAGATCACCCTGTCGAGAATACAGCGTTCTGAGAACGGCAGCTATCAGGAGATCCTGGATGACCAGATCATGAACAATGTGGAAGAAGAGCCGGGACAGAATAAAGTAGTCACAGCGGATATTGATATTTATGAGAGATATGTGCAGATACAGACCAAGACAACCATTGATACCAGGACTATCAAGGTGCTGAATCCGAAGGAGGTCGTATTTGAGGGCGGAAGAGAACTGACACTGGATGCGGTCAGCGAAGTTTCCAGATATTATGTATACAATGCTTATGGGGTACAGGGCATTTACAGTGCTCCCGGGAAAGCGGTGAAGGAAGCCTACGATTCCGCCGGGGTTGTTGCGAACGACCGAGGCATTACGGTATGGCTGAAGGGCAATCGTGTCAGCAGGAACCAGATCATGGCAATCAAGGAAGAAAGTGTCACGGACCAGAAGAACAGCCTGACGGTATGTCTGGACAATATCCTGCGGCATGCCGGAATCACCCGCAACACCGAATATGACCTGGCGCAGGGCAAGACGGCAATACAGATTCTGGAAGAAAATATGACAGGCGTACAGGTACTGGATCTGAGCGGCTGTAGTCTGGATGCGGTACTGTATTATGTGAATCAGGATATTCCGGTACTGGCGATCCTGGAGGATGGCGAGGCGGTGCTGGTGACCGGATTTAATGAATTCAACGTTGTCATCATGGAGCCGTCCACCGGAAAGTTGTACAAAAAGGGAATGAACGATGCTACAACATGGTTCGCGGAGAACGGCAATCATTTTATTTCCTATATGAAAATAGAAAATTAAATACAAGTGGACAGCAAAAGGCGTCCGGAACCTGTGAAAGGATCCGGACGCCTTTTTGGCGGGATGACCGCTTATTTCTGTACGTCAAAAATGTATTTGCGGTATTTCTGTAACACGGTGCGTAACAGCATGCCGAGCACTCCGCAGGAAATGATCTCACCGATACCCACAGTCAGCATGAAATAAGGAATGCCACCCTCTAAATGATACACATAAGCCAGCACGAAAGGAACGATGATGGTGTTGGCGATGATGGGAGGCAGGGGAGCCAGCCATTTGTTCTTATCACGCAGCAGATATGTGCCGAAGGCACCGATCAGGGTTGCGAGACTGCCGAAGATAATGTCGAGCAGCATACAGCCGGTCATGGTATTGCTGATGATACATCCCAGGAAAAGTCCCGGTATGGCAGCAGGGGTAAATACGGGAAGAATGGTCAGGGCTTCCGAGAAGCGGACCTGAATGGCATAATTTGCCAGTCCCAGAGCGTTGGCTAACATGGTCAGCACAACATAGAGAGCAGCGATCACCGCTCCGTGTACGAGGTACAGTACTTTCTTGTTCATTTGTTTTCTCCTTTAGTTTTTATTTACGTGTGGAAGGTCCCGAACACACGAATGGATTTCCGAAAAGCCTTGATTTCAGGGCGTTTCAGCCTTACCAGTATACCAGTATTCCGGAAAAAGTCAAGCCCGGGTACAATTTTGGCACAATTCAGGCACAGGATTAGATAAGGGGAGATAGAACCAGATAAAAGAAAAGCCTTGAAAATGGGTTTATTCTCCGCTTTATAGAGATTTAAGACATTTCAGGGGACTTATGTAAATGGTGAATTTTATTGACGAAATCAAAAGAGAGTGTTAAGATAATAATAAAAGAAAAGAGTGTTACCGTACAGCAACGGTTCACCTGGTTTTTAGTTACAGATCAAGAAAGCAACCTATTCCTGGCGAGGGCGGTTGCTTTTTTGATGTTTATGTTTCCGTGCAGTCTGTACGATACTGATAAGCGTTACGATGATACTGATGATCGTAACAACAATACCGACAATGCCTACCACTGTTTCCAGCATCTTATGTACCTTTCAATAGATTTCCCATCTGTATCACCTCCAATAATACTGGAAGCTCTCAAAATGTCATCATTTTGGCGAAAGGTGAACCGCTTACCGTTTTGGTAACACTCCACTATTATTATAAAATACAATGCCGGGAATAGATACTTTAGATTCGGAAAATAAGTAACGAAATATGCCATGCGGAAATTGGCTGTTTTCCCGAAAATAAAATTTGTGCAAAATAACCAATAGTTGCATTTTCTGCGTAAAAATGCGAAAATATAAGTTAACGCATTGATTGCAAGAAAGTAAGGAGAAAGCTATGTATATTATCGCAGGGCTGGGAAATCCAGGCAAAGAATATGAAAATACCAGACATAATATCGGGTTTGATGTCATAGACAGATTAGCAGAGGAAGAAAATATCGCCGTCATGGAGAGCAAGCATAAGGCACTGATCGGCAAGGGCTACGTGGCAGGGCAGAAGGTGATCCTGGCGAAGCCCCAGACTTTCATGAATCTGAGCGGTGAGAGCATCCGGGAGATCGTGGATTATTACAAGGTGGATGACACCGCGGAACTGATCGTGATCTCTGACGACATCAGCCTGGATGTGGGACAGCTCCGCATCCGCAAAAAGGGCAGCGCCGGTGGCCATAACGGCCTCAAGAATATCATCAAAATGTTAGGGCATGATACTTTTATCCGCGTGCGTATGGGCGTGGGAGAGAAGCCGAAGAACTTCGATCTGGCAGACTACGTGCTGGGACATTTTCCGGCGGAGGAACGAAGCATCATGGACGAAGCGGCGAAGACCGCAGCAGAAGCTATCCGTATGATCATCACTGAGAATGCGGATGCAGCCATGAACCATTTTAACAGTAAGAAAGCGTAACGGTTGTATAGTAAGAGGAAAAAGCGATGCAGGCACTGATTGCGCCACTGAAAGAACTGGCGGAATATGATGAGATCCGAAAAGTGACCAGACAGGGAAAAGGAACCGTAGCTCTGTCCGGCTGTGTGGACTCCCAGAAACTTCATATGATCTACGGACTCAGCGATGGCCTGAAATACAAGGTCATCGTTACTTATAGTGACTTAAAGGCCAAAGAGATCTACGAGGAATACCGCTTTTATGACAGAAATGTCATGCTGTATCCGGCGAAGGACCTGATCTTTTTCCAGGCGGATATCCACGGCAATCAGCTGGTACAGGAGCGGATCAAGACCCTGCGCAGAGTCGTGGAGGGTAAGCCGGTCACCATTGTTACCACCTATGCGGCACTGATGACACCGCAGGTATTGTGGGAGGAGAAAGACATCATCCGCACCGAGCGGGGCGGCAGTCTGGACGAGAGCAAACTGGCATCCAGACTGGTGGCTATGGGATATGAGAAAGCCTATCAGGTGGAAAGCCCGGGGCAGTTCTCCATCCGTGGCGGCATTGTGGATATCTTTGATCTGACGGAGGAAAACCCCTATCGTATCGAACTGTGGGGAGATGAGGTGGAGTCCATCCGCAGCTTCGACATCCTGAGCCAGCGTTCCATTGAGAAGCTGGAAAGCATCACTGTCTATCCGGCCACAGAGTTTGTACTGTCGGAAGAGCAGATCCGCAAGGGCATCAGTAAGCTTGAAAAAGAAGCAGACAAACAGGAAAAAATCTTCCGGGATGCCCACCAGCCGGAGGAAGCCCACAGGATCGCCACACAGGTCAGCGAATTAAAAGAACAGCTGCTGGAATTCCAGAGTAAGATCAATCTGGAAGGCTACATCCGTTATTTTTATGAAAATACGGTAACCATGCCGGAACTGCTGTCAGATATGGCGGGGCGTTCTCTTGTCTTCTACATCGATGAACCGGCGAGAGTGAAGGAACAGGCGGATGCCATCGAACTGGAATTTCGGGAGAGCATGGAACAACGTGCCAGAAAAGGTTATGTGCTGCCGGGACAGATGAACATTCTCTACAGTGGGGAACAGGTAGCGGCTACTTTAGAGAAAAATGCCGTGGTGACCCTGGCTACCATGGAGACCAAGTACGGATATTTCAAGAAAGAAATGCATGTGGATATTGCTGCCCGCAACATCGCCCCTTATAACAACAGCTTTGAAGCACTGGTCAAGGATCTGAAAAAATATAAAAAGAACGGCTACCGGGTGCTGCTGTTGTCCGGTTCCCGTACCAGAGCCAGACGTCTGGCGGAGGATCTGCGGAACACCGAGGATGCCGGACTGACAGCAGTATACACAGAAGACCCCATGAGGGAAGTACAGCCTGGAGAGATCCTGACCTATTACGGGCATGTGAACAAGGGCTTTGAGTATCCCTGGTTGAAATTCGTGGTGCTGTCCGAGAGTGATATTTTCGGAGCGGAGAAGCGTAAGAAAAAGAAGAAAAAGCTCTATCAGGGGCAGAAGATCAATGATTTCAACGACCTGAAGATCGGGGATTATGTGGTACATGAGACCCACGGACTGGGCATCTATAAGGGCATCGAGAAGGTAGAGGTAGACAAGGTCGTCAAGGATTACCTCAAGATCGAATACCGGGACGGCGGCAATCTGTACATTCTGGCCACCGGACTGGATGTGATTCAGAAGTACGCCTCCGCCGATGCAGCGAAGAAGCCGAAGCTGAACAAACTGGGCGGCAAGGAATGGGAACACACCAAGACGAAGGTACGCAGTGCCGTCAGCGCCGTGGCGAAGGATCTGGTGGAATTATACGCTGTCCGACAGCAGAGCGAGGGCTATGCTTTTGGAAAAGATACGGTGTGGCAGCGGGAGTTCGAGGAAATGTTCCCCTTTGAAGAGACAGAGGATCAGCTGAATGCCATCGCGGACACCAAGGCGGATATGGAAAGCCATCGGATCATGGACCGGCTGATCTGTGGAGATGTGGGCTACGGCAAGACCGAGATCGCCATTCGTGCCGCCTTCAAGGCTGTGCAGGAGGGAAAACAGGTGGTCTATCTGGTGCCCACCACCATTCTGGCACAGCAGCATTACAACACCTTTGTGCAGAGAATGAAGGATTTTCCCATCAACATCGCATTGATGAGCCGCTTCCGTACGCCATCGGAGATCAAAAAGACGGTGAAGGATCTGGAAAAGGGCATGGTGGATATCGTGATCGGTACCCACAGAGTATTATCTGCGGATGTGAAGTTCAAGGATCTGGGTCTGCTGATCATTGACGAGGAACAGCGTTTCGGTGTGGCCCATAAGGAGAAGATCAAGAAATTAAAAGAAAACGTGGACGTGCTGACCCTGACGGCAACCCCCATTCCCCGGACACTGCATATGAGCCTGATCGGTATCCGGGATATGAGCGTGCTGGAGGAGGCCCCCAATGACCGACTGCCGATCCAGACTTTTGTCTGCGAATACAATGACGAACTGGTGAGAGAGGCCATTGTCCGGGAAATGGCCCGGGGCGGACAGGTCTACTATGTCTACAATCGGGTGAACAATATTGCGGATATCGCGGCACAGATCGCAAAGCTTGTGCCGGAAGCCAACGTTGCATACGCCCATGGACAGATGAAGGAACACGAACTGGAGCGGATCATGTTTGATTTCATTAACGGAGAGATCGATGTGCTGGTGTCCACCACCATCATAGAGACCGGACTGGATATTTCCAATGTCAACACCATGATCATCCACGATTCGGACAATCTGGGATTGTCCCAGCTGTATCAGCTCAGAGGCCGTGTGGGTCGTTCCAACCGGAATGCCTATGCTTTTCTGATGTACAAGCGGGATAAGATGTTAAAAGAAGTGGCGGAAAAGCGGCTGGCGGCCATCAAGGAATTTACGGATCTGGGCAGCGGCTTCAAGATCGCCATGCGTGATCTGGAGATCCGTGGCGCCGGTAATCTGCTGGGATTAAGTCAGCACGGACATATGGAGGCCGTGGGATATGACCTGTACTGCAAGATGCTGAACGAAGCGGTGCAGAACCTGAAGGGCATTCATACGGCAGTGGATTTCGCTACGGTGATCGATCTGGATGTGGATGCTTACATTCCGGCGGAATACATTGTCAACGAGACACAGAAGCTGGATATTTACAAACGGATCGCCGGCATCGAGACGATAAAAGAGCGGGATGAAATGAAGGATGAACTGTTAGACCGCTTCGGCAACATCCCCAAGGCAGTGGACAATCTGCTGCGGATCGCCCTCATCCGTATGGCGGCCCACGGTCTGGACATGACGGAGATCAAGGGCAAGAACGAGAGAATCACCTTTAATTTCCGGCCGGATGCGAAGATCGATCCCCGCAAGATTCCGGATTTCCTGAAAAAGCATAAGGATGAATTAAGCTTTACCGCTTACGGCAATCCGTTTTTTACCTACAAATATAAGAAAACAGGACTGGTGGAGACGGATGCGGAACTTTTGATGGGCAGGACTGAGGAATTGCTGGAAGAAATGAAAGAATTGGTGCTGGAAACAGAGCCGATTCAGAATAATTAAGAGAGTTTTATGGGACTTTAAAAATGATACCTTTTTATCAGAACAGGGAACAAAAGGATTCTGATAAGGAGGTATTTTTTATGAAAGGATATGTGACTGCCTGCGGATATATGGGATATGTGGAGAATGAATATATCTTATTTGCCAGCGAGGATGACTATTTTGAATATGTGGATTCGTTAAATTTTTAATTAATGTCCAGTGTCTTTACCGAGGCCGTGCATATGTGATATAGTACAAATGTAAAGAAAAAATGTAAGGGGTTTCAACGCTGCACTGTAAGGAGTAACGGTGAAATTCTGATAAAGCATTTGGCAAAATATGCAGATGGGAGTTTATATTATGGAACTGACTGAGAAGAAGGAATTTGACCTGCTCTCCCTGGGAGAGATCATGCTGAGATTATCACCGCCCGACAATGAGCGTATTACCAGAGGCGACAGCTTCAGCAAGCAGGCAGGAGGTGCAGAACTGAATGCCATTACCGGTGCGGCAATGCTGGGATTGCGCTGCGGTATCATTTCCAAGCTTCCGGCCAATGACCTGGGTGTATATATCAAGAACCGTGTACGTCTCTGCGGTGTCAGCGATGACTATCTGGTATACGATGATGACAAGGATGCCAGATTGGGCGTGTACTACTATGAGAATGGTGCTTACCCCAGAAAGCCCCGTATTGTATATGACCGTAAGAATACCTCCATCAACAAGCTGACCGTTGATGACTATGATGACAAGATCTACAGTGATACCCGCTGCTTCCATACCAGCGGCATCACACTGGCTCTCAGCCCGGAGCTGAGAGCTACCGCTGTTGAGATGATCAAGCGCTTTAAAGCACAGGGGGCCATCATCTCCTTCGATGTGAACTTCCGTGGGAACTTGTGGACCGGCGCCGAGGCGAAGGAATGCATCGAATCCATTCTGCCTTATGTGGACATCTTCTTCTGCTCCGAGGACACGGCGCGTTTGACCTTCCTGAAGGAAGGCGATGCCAAGAGCATTATGAAGAGCTTCACGGAGGAGTATCCAATCTCCATCGTGGCATCCACACAGCGTATCGTACATAGTCCGAAGCGTCATACCTTCGGCTCCATTATCTACAGTGCCAAGGATGATACCTATTATGAGGAAGCACCTTACACCGATATCGAAGTCGTAGACCGCATCGGAAGCGGTGACGCTTATATCTCCGGTGTCCTGTACGGACTGTTGGCACATCCCGGTGAGTATCAGAGAGCACTGGAATATGGCAATGCCATCAGCGCACTTAAGAACACCATCCCCGGTGACCTGCTGTGCACCGACTTAAAGGAGATCCAGGGGATCATCAAGGAGCACAAGTCCACCGGACGTATTGCGGAGATGGACCGCTAAAGCATTTCCTCTTCTTATCTGATCGAACAAATAGAAAACACAAAGCTCTGCCATGTTAATTTAAGTGCATGGCAGGGCTTTTTCTGTTTATTTTTAACAAAATTGAACCTAAAATATATTAAAAAGTCTGCTATACAAGATTAAATTAGTTTGATATACTAAAGACTGATATAGAACTAAAAGCAGGATATTATCAGACGGAAGATTCGAGAAACGGAAGGGAGACAGCAATTTGGAAAAGGAAGACCATATCCGGCAGAAAGAACAATGGAAACAACTGTCTCCTTCTGAAAAATGGCAGTATTTTATGGACTATTATCTGTGGGTTACCATAGGTGTGGCAGCGGGGATCGCTATTGTTATTTTCCTGATCGTACATTTTGCCACCAAGACCAGCTTCATCATGGGAGTCATGGCAGTGAATACGGACGGAGAGCACATCGAAGCCACCGGTCCGGATTATTTTACGGATTTCCTGCGCGAACACGGTGTGATATCCAAACGGGATGTGGTGAACCTGAATGATACGATCTGGATCGATCCGAACTCGGATTCCGATGTGGATTCCACGAATCTCAGCACGATCCAGGTATTGTTCATGACCCGGTCGGTGGATATGTTTTTTTCGGACGAAGAGTTTTTGAAGCTCATGGGCGGTACGGATTATCTGGCGGATTTAAGGGATTATCTGCCTAAGGAACTATTGGACAGATATGAAGATCAGCAGATCATGGTGTTAAATACCATGACGGGAGAAACGATTGTGGCGGGGATCCGGCTTGAGAACAACGAATGGGTAAGGAAGACCGGATGGTATCAGGAGACCGCAGCCGTGGGGCTGGCGGATGGCATGAAGAATCCGGAACTGGCAGTGGCACTGTTGGAGGAGATCCTACAGTAGTTCCGTCACGGCTGCCTGCGCCGGCGGCAGATGATGCGCTGTGGGAACGTGGATGACAGAGCACGATGGGAACAGAAAGACATGGAGTATAAATAGGGCATGGAAAACATGGACACAAAAGGAAATGACAGAAAACACTATCGGGGAATCGAGAAACAGACGGATAATCCGTTTTTGAACCTGTATCACATTGATGCCCTGGGACGGGACGGAACGCCGTTTCATTATTATTTTGCGTCCCGAAATGATGAAAACAATATCAAACACAAGACCCACAGTATGCGCCCTGAGGGCATGGCGGTCTACGCAGTGACAGAGGACGGAGAGAAACTGGTGCTGGTGCGTCAGTACCGGTATCCCGTGAATGATTATCTGTATGAATTGCCGGCGGGACTGATCGAGCCAGAGGAGACCGCTTCGGAGGCCGCCTGTCGGGAAATGATCGAGGAGACCGGCTGGAAACTGGAAGTCTACGAAGGCGGAGAACCGGCCTTCCGCAGAGGATTTTTCCTGGCACAGGGGCTGACAGACGAGAGCGGCAGCATGATCTTCGGAACCGTGACAGAGAATGTGGGACAGCAGATGGAAAATACCGAGGATATTCAGGTGATCCTGGCAGACAGACAGGAAGTACTTCGTATCCTGCGGGAAGAACGGGTGTCCATGCGCTGTGGACTGATGCTGATGCAGTTTTTAAAGACCGGGGCAGAAGATCCCTTTGTCTTTTTGCAGTTGTGACGGACGCTGGGAGAAAGCACAGAGGATAGACGGGACTGTTACCCGGGAAAAACAGGAAAGAAAGACGTTGATCTTGCAAAAGCAGTTCCCAGTTTTAGAAAACTTTTTTGAGAAAAGAGGTAAATTATGGCAATCAAATATATAGAACAGGACAGAACCTTCTGGTTGGACACGGAACACACCAGCTATCTCCTGGCAATTGTAGATCAGGAGAATTTTGTGGGACACGTATATTACGGTCAGAAATTGCAGTATACCGAGAATACACCGGCACCGGTATATTTGCTGCGTACGGGAGAAGCACCCTTCGTTCCGTCACAGAATAACAGAGAGCGTGTGTCATTTCTGGATTCTTTCCCCATGGAATATCCGGGAAACGGTCTGGGAGATTACAGAGAAAGCGCCATTTCCGTGCGGACAGCACAGGGACATGTAGGAGTGCAGTTACAGTATGTCTCTCATGAGATCGTAAAGGAGAAGCCGGCACTGCCGGGACTTCCTTCCACATTTCCGGGGGATGAGGACTGCGATACCCTGATCCTACATCTGGCGGATCCGGTCATCGGTCTGGCTGCAGACCTGATCTATACTACATTTGAAGAGGAAGATGTGATCACCCGCAGTGTGATCCTGAAAAATACGGCAGGGCAGCCTATTTATGTGACAAAAGTTATGTCTGCCTGCCTGGATCTGGACTGCACGGATGAAAAGTATGACATTCTTACGTTGCACGGATCCTGGGCGAGAGAGCGCCAGATGGAGAGAAGAAGTCTGATGCACGGCAAACAGAGTGTTGGCTCCGTGCGGGGAGAATCTTCCCATCAGGAGCATCCCTTTATCGCACTGCTTTCTGCGGATGCCACGCAGGATGCCGGTGAAGTCTACGGTATGCACTTTGTATACTCCGGCAATTTCCTGGCACAGGCGGAGCTTTCCCAGTTCGATTCCATCCGTATGACTATGGGCATTCATCCGGAGAACTTTGTCTGGAAACTGGAGCAGGGAGAAAGTTTCGCAGCACCGGAAGTCGTTATGACCTATTCCTCAGAAGGATTGAGCGGGATGACCCATCATTATCACGATATGTACCGCGGCCATCTGATCCGCGGCGAGTACCGTGATAAAAAGAGACCAATCCTGATCAACAACTGGGAAGCTACCTATTTTGATTTTAACACGGAAAAACTACTGAAGATCGCAGAGCAGGCATCAAAGCTCGGCATTGAGATGCTGGTCATGGATGACGGCTGGTTCGGACACCGTAACGATGACAGTACCAGCTTAGGTGACTGGAAGGTCAATGAGCAGAAACTGCCGGGGGGCTTAAAATCTTTGGTGGAACAGGTCAATGCACTGGGGATGAAATTCGGTATCTGGTTCGAGCCGGAGATGATCTCCCCGGATTCGGATCTGTACAGGGAGCATCCCGACTGGGCCATCGCCATTCCGGGACGGGCAGGCAGCTTATGCAGGAACCAGTATGTGCTGGATCTGTCCCGAAAGGAAGTCAGAGATCATGCCTTTGAAAGCGTGGCGGCAGTGCTGCACAGTGCCAACATCGAATATGTAAAATGGGATATGAACCGGCAGCTGTCGGACCTTGGTAGCGTGGAACTGTCCGCAGACCGTCAGGGAGAACTGTATCACAGATATGTGCTGGGTGTGTATGAATTACAGGAGAGACTGCTGGCAGAATTCCCGCATCTGCTTCTGGAGAATTGTTCCGGCGGCGGAGCGAGATTCGACCCCGGTATGTTATATTACAGTCCGCAGATCTGGTGTTCCGATGACATGGATGCCATTGAGCGATTGAAAATTCAGGAGGGCACGATGTTATTGTATCCGCTGTCCACCATGGGCGCCCATGTATCGGACTGCCCCAACCATACGGTGGGAAGAGTGACTCCTTTTGAGACCAGAGGTCATGTGGCACTGGCAGGCACCTTCGGCTATGAACTGGACATTACGAAGATCCCGGAGAAGGACAGACAGCAGATTCCAGCACAGACCGCCATGTATCATAAATACAACGACCTGATCCGCAGAGGAGATTATTCCCGGATTGCATCATTTTTGGAAAACGGTAATTATGACTGCTATCAGGTGACATCCAAGGATCAGAAAGAAGCGTTGGTAACCTATGTACAGGTACTTTCCCGACCGAACTTCCACAGCAGGAGAGTACGTCTGAAAGGCCTGGCACCGGAGAAACAGTATCGCATCGAGGAGACCGGGGAAATCTTTGGCGGCGACGTGCTGATGCAGGCAGGACTGCTAGTGACACCTCTGTGGGGAGACTACCGCAGTAAGCTGATCCATCTGACCGAGGTGTAAAATTAAGGCAGTGACATGCCTTGACAAACGATTTTGAGAAATCTAATATGGAAGTATAATTGACGATTTATCGGGAAATGTGTAGAAAAATAGCGATAAGGAGTACAAGATTATGGCAAAAGCAGTAAAATTAGCAGATATCGCAGAGAGAGTTGGAGTCAGCACAGTAACAGTGTCCAAGGCACTGTCCGGACAAAAAGGCGTCAGCGAGGAAGTCCGGGAGAAGATCCGCAGCATTGCGGAGGAACTGGGTTATCAGCAGCCGTCAGTGGCAAGAAAAAGTCAGAACCAGAAGAGCTACAATATCGGTATTCTGATCTCTGAGAGATTCCTTGATAAATATGAATCGTTTTACTGGCAGATGTACCAGGCGGTAGCTACCAGAGCCACGGCAAAGGAATGCTTTACCATGCTGGAGGTCATCGGAATGTCAGAGGAAGAGAACGGCAGAATGCCGAAGCTGGTACAGGAACGCAAGGTGGATGGCATTATCGTTATCGGTAAGATGATGGATACTTACCTGCAGCATCTGAATACAGAAGCCGGGATCCCGGTGATCTATCTGGACTATTATAACGGAAGGGAAGCCAGCGATTCCGTTATTTCCAACAGTTATTACGGAACCTATGAACTGACCTACTATCTGTATCGGATGGGACATCACAAAATTGCTTATGTGGGAACCCTGCTTGCTACCGAGAGTATTACGGACCGGTATTTTGGTTATCAGAAGGCTCTTTTGGAGCTGGGACTGGAGCAGAAAAAGGAATGGATCGTGGACGATCGGCACATTGAGACAGGTAAGATCGATACGGTGAATATGTTGCAGCTTCCCAAGGATATGCCTACCGCATTCGTATGCAACTGCGATCTGACTGCGAGCTTTCTGATCAAGAAACTGAGAGAGAACGGATATCGTGTGCCGGAGGACATCTCTGTGGTCGGCTTTGATAACTACCTGTATCCGGGGCTCAGTGACATCCATATCACGACGTATGAAGTAGATATGGGAGAGATGGCGAGAAGAGCCATTCATAATATGATCAAGAAGATCACCAGTGATAATTATAAGTCCGGAGTTACCGTGGTGGAAGGCCGACTGGTACTGAAGGACAGTGTGTCTCACGTATAGACTGCGGTGCATTCTGCCTGTAGACGAAGGGTGTGACACCGGTGTGCTTTTTGAACAGGTGGATGAAATGATTGGTATTGTCGATGCCTACCATAGCCCCCACCTCGTGAATCGGATTATCCGTAGATAGGAGCAGTGATTTTGCTGCTTCTATTTTTTTCCCTTGAAGATATTGCAGCGGGGAAGTATGGAATGTAGCGGAGAATTCCCGACACAGACGGTAGCGGCTGATGCCCAAAGTCTGCTCAAAGTATTCCAAAGAGTGATTTTCAGCATAGTTTTCCTCAAAATCCGCTTTCATGGACAGCAGATAAGCAGGAATGGGCTTCACATCCCGGGAGACGGACAGGGCGGACAGCATCAGTTCTACGAACATGTCGGTCAGTTCTCGGTGAAGCTGTATCTGCTCTGCAGGAGTCGGGGTGAATGAAAATTTGGTCAGCTGCTGCATCCTCTGTGAAACGCTGGAGCCGATGGGAATCGGGTAACAACAGGTAAAAGCAGCCTGAAATATGCTATAATAAGAAGAAAGCTCCGCTCCACTTAAGAAAAACATCTGAAAACGCCACTTTCCCTGCAACAGCCGGAGAGAGAACCCCTGGCTGCAATCTAAGAACAACAGATGCTCGTGATCCAGGACCACTTCGCTGCCCCGGGTAGTAAGGACGGCACTGCCCTCTAAGGTGTAAAGCAGCAGATATGAGGGAAAGGGGTTCCATTCATAATAGAAAGGATCCGAGAGTCGGAATTCTCCACCGGCCAGGGGCAGTAAAAAGCTCTTGTCTTCCAGGGATACTTTATAGATCTGCCCCAGCAGGATTTCCGGGGAACGCTGCCCCTCCACATCGGAGGAAGTGTGCCTCAATGCATTGAGAAAAGTGGTGGAAATGTTCATACAAAAACCTTGCCTTTCCGCAATCTTCAAACTTCGGCTGCTTTAGCAGCTTGTGCAGGAACAAAACTTCATGTGAAGAATTTATTTTTCACACTAGAAACATGCTTTTTTGAAAAAATTAATTAAGCTTAAATACATTATAAGCCATTATTTAAGCTGTTTCAATGACAAAGGATGCAAAGAAAACAAAATTAGTTAATTAAATCAGCTAATTTAATTTAAATTAATTACTTTAATTGTATAATATGTACAAAACATAGGCATAGAACTTGTGAAAATAGAAGATAATAACGAAAATAGCAAGAATAAGAGATTAAAAACAAGAATAGTTGATGATTAATTAATATGATTATGTATAATTAAATTAAGTTACAAAACAGTAAACGCTATCAAATGTAGCAAAAAACAAGGAGGCTAAATCCTCTCCTCGTCAGAGGACTCGGATTTTCCTTCGGAAAACTAGGAGGATTTCTTATGAAGATGAAAAAGTTTTTAGCTCTTTCCACAGCATCAGTCATGGCACTGTCTATGGCAGCATGTGGAAGCACAGACAACGGCGGCGCCGCTGAGAGTTCTGTAGCAAGCACCACTCCCGCAACTGCAGAAGCTTCCAGCGAGGCTGCAGCACCTGCAGAGGTTACCAGCCTGAATTACGCAGAGCTTACTTTGGGTGAGGATTACACCGACATTACCACGACCATTAAGGTCCTGACTAACCGTACCGACCTGTTAGAGGACGGCGCAGCAGTTCCTTTCCAGACTTACATTGATGCATTCAACGAGATGTATCCCAACATCACTGTTGATATTGAAGGTATCACCGACTATGCAAGTGATACGCTGCTTCGTCTGCAGGGTGGTGACTGGGGCGATGTTATGTTTATCCCCGCAGTTGACAAGGCTGACTTAAGCACATACTTCCTTCCTCTTGGAACTACTACCGAGATGGACGGACAGCTGAACTACTACAACCAGATGTACGAAGGCACTGTATACGGTGTTCCTTACACCGCAGGTGTTAGCGGTGGTATCGTATATAACAAGGCAGTATTCGAAGCAGCAGGAATCACTGAGATGCCTAAGACTCCCGAAGATTTCATCGCAGCATTAAAGCAGATCAAAGAGTATGACAGCTCCATCATTCCTCTGTACACCAACTACGCAGCTGGCTGGGCAATGGGCGGCCAGTGGGATCCCGCTATCAGCGGCAGTGCTACCGGAGACAGCACTTATATGAACCAGAAGTTACTGCACACAGCCAATCCTTTTGCTGATCCCGGCGACGGAACAGGCGCTTACAACGTATACAAAGTAATGTACGATGCAGTTGCTGAAGGCCTTACCGAGGAAGACTACTCCACCACGGACTGGGAAGGTTGTAAGGGTATGATCAACAATGGTCAGATCGCTTGCATGGTTCTTGGCTCCTGGGCAGTTCCTCAGATGAAGGAAGCCGGTGACAACGCTGACGACATCGCTTATATGCCTTTCCCTATTACCCTGACCAGCGGTAAGCAGGCAGCATCTGTAGGCCCTGACTACAGCTTTGGTATCAATGCAAACACCACCGAAGACAATCAGGCAGCAGCTCTGTGCTTCGTTAAGTTCATGACAGAAGAATCCGGATTCTCCTATGACTGCGGCGGACTTCCCGTTGCTATCAAGGATACCAGATTACCGGATTTCTACGCAGCATTCAAGGGTATCGACTTTGTAGTGGATGAGCCTGCGATTGAAGGCGAAGAGGATCTGTTAAACGAGCTGAACGCTGAAAGTGGTCTTAACATCAACAACAACGGTGAGACCAAGCTGCAGGAGCTGGTAGAGTGTGCAGCAGATGGTTCCAAGACCTATGATGAGATCATCGACGAGTGGAACGAAGAGTGGACTTCCGCACAGGAGAGCTGTGGTGTAGAGATCCAGTAATTAATAGGTAACTAATTTAATCTTCTGAAGTGAGAGGGAACCATTTATCCGGTTCCCTCTTATCTAAGAGAGAAGGGCATGGAGGTATTTCGATGGGTGCAGAGACAATGAAGAAAACAAAAAAACCCTTCAGCATGAAAAAATGGGTAAAGAGCAGGAACGGACAACAGACCATCGTCATACTGTCCTTCATGATCATTCCCCTGCTTTTGCTGTTCGTGTTCACCTATCTTCCTTTTGGAGAGATGGTAAAATTCAGTTTTTATAAAATGAAATATGCTACCCCGGTAGACAAAAGACAGTTTGTAGGATTTCGGAACTACATCGACGTATTTAAGAAAGATGAATGCTTCAGTGCTTTGAAGCTGAGCCTTTATTACATGGCAGGCGCAATGGTGCAGCTGGTACTTGCGTTGTACCTGGCAACGATCCTTAGCTTTAAGACCAAGTTTGGCAATATGTTCAAGGGATTCATGTTCTTCCCTTATCTGATCAGTGGTATTGCCATTGGATTTATCTTCAAATTCTTCTACACCAGAGGATTTGTATTCGATACGGTATTACAGTGGTGTGGATTTAACTTAGAAAGTCTTCCGTTCTGGCTGAAGGACAAGAGCGTTAACAATATCTCTTTGGTGGCTTCCTCGGTATGGCGTTATTACGGCAACAACATGGTACTCTTCATCGGTGCCATCATGTCCGTGGATTCCGAGATGTACGAGGCAGCAGAGCTGGACGGTGCCAATAAATTCCAACAGTTTATACATATTATCTTACCCAGCATTAAGACCATCGTTACGCTGAACGTGATCCTGTCTATCACAGGTTCCCTAAGTGCTTTCGATCCTCCCTACGTTATCACCAAGGGTGGCGGCGGAACCGCAACCTACTTCGTATTGATGGACAAGATCGCACATACCAACCAGCAGGTAGGTCTGGCGTCAGCCATGGCTGTGGTACTGTTACTGATCATTTTTGCAGCAACAATTTTACAAAAGCTTTTCTTCAAACTGGTATTTAGAAGCTCCGATGCGGATAATGAAGAATATACCAGAAGAAAACGGCTCAGAAGAGAGAGAAGATGGAAGAAGGAGGCAGTGTAAAATGGCAAAGATGAAAACTAACCACAAACATTACAGCGCAGGCGCTGTCATCTGGATCATCATTAAATATTTCAGCCTGGTATTTTTCTCCTTCGTGGCACTTTTGCCTATTGTATCCTGTGTCATCACAGCATTCAAGACCGATGCAGAATATCAGAGCACCAATGTTATGACCCTGCCGGAAAGCTGGCTGAACTTCCAGAACTTTATTGATGCATTTAACCGTGCCAATATGGGCAGAGCCTATCTGAATTCAGCGATCATCCTGGTATTTGTACTGTTAGGCTCCGTCCTGGTGGGAACACAGCTCGCTTATGTACTGAACCGGTTCAAGTTTCCCGGCAACGGACTGATCCGCAGCCTGTTCCTGTTCGCAACCCTCCTTCCCGGAATTGCCATGCAGGTATCTGTGTACCAGATCATGAGTAACCTTGGATTTATCAATCATCTGTATGGTTATATCATTATGAGTATGGGTACGGATGTTATCTCCATCTACATTTTCATCCAGTTCATGGAAAACATTTCGGTATCGTTGGATGAATCCGCATTTATCGACGGAGCCTCCTATTTTACCATTTACTGGAAGATCATTCTTCCGCTTCTGAAGCCCGCTATCGTAACTTCGATGGTGCTTAAGGGAGTAGGCGTATATAACGAGTATTATTGCGCCAGTCTGTATCTGCAGGACAAGAGGACTCTCGGTGTGGTAGCAACCTCCCTGTATACCTTCACCGGACCTCTTGGCAGCAAATACAATCTGATCTGTGCAGGTGTACTGATGTCTCTGCTGCCTGCATTGATCGTATTCCTGCTCTGTCAGAAACAGATTTACAGTGGAATCACCTCCGGCGCTGTCAAGGGTTAATACAAAGGAGAGTGTGGAACATGAAAAATGCGGAAACAAAGAAAATGAGAGAAGAGATCAAAAAGCATCTGACCGAAGGAATCATTCCTTTCTGGAAAGGGATGCGGGATGACGAGTTCGGCGGTTATTACGGTTTTCTGGACTACGATCTGAATCTGGATAAAAAAGCAGAAAAAGGCTGTATCCTGAACAGCAGGATCACCTGGTTCTTCTCCAACGCATATACACTGTTAAAAGACGAGAGTCTGTTGGATGAAGCAAAGCACGGCTACGATTTCCTGAAAGACCATTGTCTGGACAAAGAATACGGCGGTATCTACTGGTCCCTAAACTATGACGGAACCCCGAAGGATACCACAAAACATACTTACAATCAAGCGTTCTGCATCTACGCGCTGTCCTCTTACTATGAGGCCAGCGGGGATGCAGAAGCCCTGGAGCTGGCGAAAAAGCTGTTTACTCTGATTGAGACTACGTGTATGGATGAGGTGGGATATCTGGAAGCATTCACCAGAGACTTTAAACCGGAATCCAATGAGAAGCTGTCGGAGAACGGTGTCCTGGCAGACAAGACCATGAATACCCTGCTTCATGTTTTTGAAGCTTATACGGAGCTGTACCGGGTATCCGGGGATGAAAAAGTGCGCAGACGCCTTCTGTGGATCATGGATGTGTTCGCTGAGAAAGTTTATAATCCGAAGCTCCACAGACAGGAAGTATTTTTCGATAAGCATTATAATACCATTCTGAATCTGCATTCCTACGGCCACGACATCGAGACGGCATGGCTGATCGACAGAGGTTGCAAGGTTCTGGATGATCCGGAACTGACTCAGAAGATGTATGCCATCACCAAAGACCTTACCGCACAGATCTATAAGGTGGCATTCGACGGACACTCTCTGGCCAATGAATGTGACAGAGGTGTCGTGAATGTACACAGAGTCTGGTGGGTACAGGCGGAGACCGTGATCGGTTTCTTAAACGGCTATGAGAAAGAGCCGGAGAAAACGGAATATCTGGAAGCCGCAGAGAAGGAATGGGCATTTATCAGAGATCATGTGATCGATAAGAGACCCGGTTCCGAATGGTTCTGGGAAGTGGATCCGGAAGGAAATCCCTATCCTGACCGCCCCATTGTGGAGCCTTGGAAATGCCCTTACCATAACGGCAGAATGTGCATGGAGGTTATGAAGAGATGTTAGAGCGTTATTACATAGAAAAAGAGAAGCAGGAGAAGCTGCTTTCCCGGAAAAATGTAAAGTCTGATTTCTACAACGGTATTTATGACCGTTATGAACATCCGGTTCTGACCAGAGAACATATTCCCCTGACCTGGAGATATGATCTCAATCCCAAGACCAACCCCTATTTCATGGAGCGCCTGGGAATCAATGCGGTCATGAATTCCGGTGCGATTGAATTAAACGGTAAGTATTATCTGGTAGCCCGTATCGAAGGCAACGACAGAAAGTCTTTCTTCGGTGTGGCAGAGAGTGACAACGGTGTCGATGGTTTCCGTTTCTGGGACTATCCCATCCTGTTGGACGATACTTGTCCGGAAGAGACCAATGTGTACGACATGCGTCTCACCAAGCATGAAGATGGTTACATCTACGGTGTGTTCTGTTCCGAGAGCAAGGATACCTCCGTAAATGATCTGTCCGCAGCAGTAGCAGCTGCCGGTATTGTAAGAACCAAAGACTTAAAGCACTGGGAGAGACTGGAGAATTTAAAGACCCTTCGTTCTCCCCAGCAGAGAAATGTAGTGCTGCATCCGGAATTCGTGGATGGCAAATATGCTTTCTACACCAGACCGATGGATGACTTCATCGAGACCGGAAGCGGCGGAGGAATCGGTTTCGGACTGTGCGACGACATTACCCATGCAGTCATCGACGAAGAGCGCATGACCAGCCTGCGGAAATATCACACCATCACCGAGGCCAAAAACGGTGCGGGAGCTACCCCCATCAAGACAGACAGAGGTTGGATACATATCGCACATGGAGTTCGTAATACCGCAGCCGGTTTACGTTACGTCATTTATGCTTTTGCCACGGACTTAAAAGACCCGGCAAAAGTGATCGCAGAGCCTTCGGGTCTGCTGATCGGTCCCAGAGGGGAAGAGAGAGTGGGAGATGTTTCAAACGTAGTATTTACCAATGGCGCAATCGCAAATGGGAAGGGGGAAGTCTTTATCTACTATGCATCCAGCGATACTCGCATGCATGTGGCAACGACTACTATAGATAAGCTTGTGGATTATGTATTCCACACCCCTTCCGATCCCGGAAGAAGCGTGGAGTGTGTGGCACAGAGATGTGAACTCATCCGCAGAAATGAAGAGTTCTTAAAACAGGAAGCAAGATAAATAACGCAGAAATGAGGTAACTCGAATGAGCAAAGTTAAGATGATCAGTCCTGCAGTACCTAATGTACCCTGGCAGGACAAACCCGAAGGCCATACCGGAGCACCGGTATGGAGATATAGTGAGAACCCTATTATTGGCAGAAATCCCGTAGAAGGAGTAGCCAGAATCTTCAACAGTGCGGTAATGCCCTATGGCGATGAATTCATTGGCGTGTTCCGCGGTGAACAGGTCAACGGTATTCCCTATATTTATTTAGGACGCAGCAAGGATGCTATTCACTGGGATTTTGATAAGAATAAGATCCAGTTCGTAGATGAAGAAGGCAAGCCTTTCATGCCGATTTATGCATATGATCCCAGACTGGTAAAGGTAGAAGATACCTACTATATCATCTGGTGTCAGGATTTCTACGGCGCAGCCATCGGTATTGCGAAAACCACGGATTTCAAGACGTTTGTAAGAATCGAGAATCCGTTCCTTCCCTTTAACCGTAACGCCGTACTGTTCCCCAGAAAAGTACACGGCAATTTCATGATGTTGTCCCGTCCTTCCGACAGCGGACATACACCTTTCGGAGATATCTTTGTCAGTGAGAGCCCGGATATGGTATACTGGGGCAAACACAGACATGTGATGGGAAAGTCTTCCGAATGGTGGGAGTCCTTGAAGATCGGTGGCGGTGCAGCTCCCATTGAGACTTCCGAAGGATGGCTTCTGTTCTATCATGGTGTGAGCGGAACCTGTAACGGTTATGTCTATTCCATCGGTGGAGCAATACTGGATATTGACAACCCGTCCATCGTAAAATATCGTTGTGAGAACTTCCTGCTGACACCGGAAGAGTGGTATGAGGAGAGAGGATTCGTACCGAATGTATGCTTTCCCTGCGCTACCATTCATGATTCCGAGAGCGGCAAGATCGCCATTTACTATGGCGCAGCAGACAGCTATGTAGGACTGGCGTTTACGACCATCGATGAAGTGGTTGACTATATCAAAGAACACAGCGTGGTCACAACAAGCGATACAGAAGAAGGCAGAAGATAGAATCACGGGACCCGCGTAAAGCGGGTCCTTTTTGCTTATGGAGACAGCGTATGAAGGAAAATGAGGAATTATATGCCAGAATCGAAGAACTGGAAAAAGAACTGGCAGAAGAACGTATCAGGAGGAAGATTACCGAGGACAATTCCGACTGTGCGCTGTGGGAGTATGAAATTGCTTCAAAAAAATATGTGCTTTCCAGAAAGCTTGGAGGAAAGTGGAATACCACCAACATGGTCATCGAAAACTATCAGGAACAGATGCATAACTGGGGATTTGTACATCCGGATGACTGGGCGACTTTTGATGAATTCTGCGCCGCAATGGACCGGGGCGACGAGCATATCAGCTATGAGGTACGTCAGGTCAGTGATGAGTCTGCCTTTATCTGGTTCCGTTATGTAGGGATTCCGGTCTATGATAAGGATCATAAGCCATATAAGATCATGGGGAAGACGCTTGATATTACAGGAGAAAAAAAGAACCAGGAGCTGTTGGAACAGAAGGCAGAGAGGGACTCCCTGACAGATCTGTACAATAAAGCGAAAATGCGTAAGCTGGTGGAAAAGCATATCCGGCAGGCCGATGACACAGAAGGAGCTTTTATCATCATTGATATTGATGACTTTAAAACGATCAATGATACTTGCGGACATTTATACGGTGATGAAGTATTGATCAAAATTGCCAATACGATCTTGATCAGTGCAGGCATGGAGGATTATGCGGGCCGCATCGGTGGAGACGAGTTTTGTGTATTCTGCCGTGGGAAAAATGTGGGACAGCACGCTGTGGAGACAGCAGAGAGAATATCCCGTATGGCGGATCAGATCCAGCTGTCAGGCAGACGAGTGACTTTAAGTATGGGAATCTCCCGATATCCGGAGGATGCTTCCTCTTATGAGGAACTGTATCAAAAAGCGGATCAGGCGCTGTACCGGGTAAAACGAAGCGGCAAAAATGCATTCAGCGTGTACGACAAGAACTATAATTATGTCGATTATACCTCAGAACGGAAAGGAACAGACCGGGAGACCGGTTTCTGGCAGGAGCTGGAGAAATATTATAAAGGACGTCAGTGGACAGAAACGGAAAGTGAAATTCTGTCTACTATGACGCGGATGATGGAAAGCTACCTGAACCATGAAGAATATGCAGGGAATGTCAGGGAGCGGGAAAAGGATACAGAAAAGCCGGAACCGGACATTGCCGGAATGGAGACAACGGAAAGCTTTTCGATAAAACTGGAACAGATCCTGCCCTGGCAGGACGGTCAGTATGCAGAGGTATTTCTGGGCATCCGGGATTACGATGAGATTTCCGCGAAGATGAGTGAGGAAGTGAAAAACAGCCTTCTGTACCATCTGGGGACGCACATTCAAAAGCACCTGAAGGGACAGGAAATGGTGTGCCATGTGAAAAAGGATGAGTTCCTATTGCTGTTGGACAATCATGTGGAAGCTGCTTCGGAGAAGATCGGTCATATTATGATCATGTTCGAAGCTATGATCGGAGATAAATACCCCGATGTATCGATCAACCTGTACAGCGGCATTTATTATCTGGAGTCCAGAGGATACCGCCCGGAGGAAATTTTCCGCATCGGCAAGACTCTGAAAAACAAGGCGAAACGTTATTGCACTCTGGAAAACAGCATCTATGAGAACCGCAAGAGTGCGGGGAACATCATTGATAAAGAAGCCGGAATCCTGAACCGGGGCAACCTGACCAGACTGAAAGGTTTTATGAACCGTGCAGCCAAAGGAGAGCGGCTTACGGTAGGATTTATCGGCGGTTCCATTACCCAGGGATTTTCCGCTACGGATCCGGAAAAATGTTATGCGGCAAGGACATTTGGCTGGCTGAAAAAGGTATTTCCCAATACGGAATTTGATTATGTGAACGCCGGAATCGGAGCTACCGATTCCCAGTTCGGCGCGGCGAGAGTACAGGAAGACCTGCTTCAGCGGCTACCGGATCTGGTATTTGTAGAATTTTCCGTGAACGATCACAGTACGCCGCATTTCTGTGAGACCTACGAAGGTCTGGTGAGGCAGATTTATGGCAGTGCGAGCGCACCGGCAATGGTGCTGATCCATAATGTCTATTATGATACCGGTAAAAGTGCGGCATATTATCATGCGCAGGTAGGACGACATTATGATCTGCCCTGCATCAGTATGCAGAACAGTATCTATCCCGCTGTGGCAGCCGGAAGACTGCCGGCAGAGAAGATTACGGCAGATTTCCTTCATCCCAATGATCTTGGTCATGAATTCATGGCATCTGTGATCACGAATTTCCTGGAAAAGGTAATCCATGATAAAACGCAAGAGCCGCAGGAAATTTTCCCGGCCCCGCTGACAGAGAATGCCTATGAGCATTGCGTGAGACTACAATATTTTAATTCCACACCGGAGAAGAGCGGTTTTGAAGAAGATATGACACCGCAGAGAGACATCACGGATATTTTCCGTAACGGATGGAGCGCCGGAGAAAAAGGAGCTTATCTGGAGTTCACTTTCCGGGGAACCGGTGCCGCCGTGCAATACCGCCGAGTGAAGGACGGACCTGCACCCATTGCCACAGCAGTGGTGGATGAGAACCCTGAGACGGCGTGCGTGTTGGACGGAACCTTTGATGAGACCTGGGGAGATAAGATGGAACTGGCAACGATTGCGGAGCATCTGCCCTATGGGGAACACCGGGTACGTGTGGAGATCACGGAGACCCATGCGGAAGACAAGGCAGAGTTCTATCTGGTGTCGGTGATCGTGTCCGGGATGCAGGAAGAAAATTTCGGAAAGTGATTGACAGCCGTGGAACGGTGAGTTATTAGTATAAATAAAAATGTATCACGGACAGATTCAAAGAAAGCAGGAACAGGAGCATGAATAAAGATATTATATTTTTAAATCCGGTGTGTACTCACAACATCTGGGGTGGCACCCGGCTGAACAGAGAATTTGGGTACCCCATCGAGGGCGACGACATCGGTGAGTGCTGGGGTATCAGCGCCCATCCCAACGGAGACGGCACCGTGGCAAGCGGCGCTTATAAGGGAATGAAGCTGTCCGAGCTGTGGGAGAAGCACCCCGAGTTGTTCGGAGACACGGGAATGGATCGTTTCCCGCTGCTGATCAAGATCATTGATGCAAAGGACGACTTAAGCATCCAGGTGCATCCGGATGACGCTTATGCGAAGGTACATGAGAACGGATCCCTGGGCAAAACCGAGTGCTGGTTCATCTTAGACTGTAAGGAAAATGCTACGCTGGTGGTTGGACACAACGCGAAGAGCAGGGAAGAACTGGAGCAGATGATCCAGGAAGGAAAGTGGAAAGAGTTCATCCGTGAGATTCCTATTAAGCCCGGGGACTTCATCCAGATCGATCCCGGTACCGTACATGCCATTAAGGGCGGTACACTGCTTCTTGAGACCCAGCAGAGCAGCGATATTACCTACCGGGTGTATGATTACGACAGATTGAGCAACGGCAAGCCCCGACAGCTGCACATCGTACAGAGTATCGATGTGATCACGGTTCCCGCAAAATCCGCGGACAACAGTGTGGTGCATACCGAGAAGAAGGACGATGCAATACAGCAGCTGATTCAGTGCCCTTACTACACTGTATACCGCATTGATGTGGAACACCGTGTGGAGACCTGGCAGGATAAGCCTTTCGCCCTCATGAGCGTGGTAGAAGGTGAAGGCACACTGAACGGTACTCATTTAAAAAAGGGCGATCATCTGATCCTGCCCGATGGCTACGGCAAAGTAGAATTACAGGGCAGGATGCAGATCATCGCATCTACGATCTAAGTTTACAGCAGATAAAAATCCGGTAAATGATAGCTGTCTTCAAAACTGATTTATCTTCAAACTGATTTATTTTCCAAGTACAACGGATAGCTTGATTTCTTTTTCTGTTTCGCTCAGGTCGAAATCACCGCCGTCGGAGACGGTCACGCGCAGTTCATAGAGCACGCCGTCTGTCAGCTCCGTCACATTTGCTCCGGTCTCGTCTGTGAGCGACCACAGTTCAGAGCCAACCTTTTCCAGCTTGCCGTCTGCACCATAGGCGTAGAGCGTCAGATCGGAGGCACTGCCGGACAGGTTGTTCATACGGAAGGCTACCATGGTGTTGGGATGCACGTTGCAGATGGTCGCGGTGTTGTGCCAGCTTGCAACCGTACCTTCACCGCCATCCTGCTCAAACTGATCCTGCGAAAGAACATTTCTTGCCGCCTGATCAAGATCAACCTCACGGTACGGAAGCTCTGGCAGGTACACAAAGCGATCCTGCAAACGCAGCAGTTCCAGATAGCCTGTCGGGCAGTAGAGCGTATTTCCGTTGCTGCCGGTGTACATGCCGATGGCCATATTATTGTAGCCGTATTTGTTGGACACATCCATCGTGAAGACGGTTTCGCCTGTTGCAAAGTCCAAAATAATGTACTGCCACATGCCGGTATCCAAATCCTGTACGTAACCGTAGATATAGCCTGTTGCAGTGGAGAGCTTCATGATCGCCGTGTCGCGCAAATCGTTCCGGCTCCAGACGCTCTTCATTTCATAGCCATCGGCGGTTTTTAGGGTGTCCACCCGCTCAACGCCCGGGGCGATCATAACATTACCCTTCATCAGCCAGTTCTGGTCATAAATGTTGGCGTAGCTCTGAATCGAAGAGTCATTGTCAGGGTCGGCAAGACCTGCGTTACCAGCGCCGAACCAGTTGCAGACGATCGTGCTGACGGTGCCTTCACCGTCGTCATAAACGATTGCAGAGTTTTCAACCGCCACCTGATACCCATCGGGCAGATCATCCAAAACAGGCATGCTGGCTACGACCTCTCCGGTCTTCATGTCGAGCGCAAGAAGCTTAACGGGGTCTGCGTTGTCGGTGAACAGTACAAGGTTTGGTGTCAGTGTGGGCGAGCAGCCGCCACCCCAGGCAAGGCCGCCGCCGGTAGTCTTATCGCCATCATGACTGACCTTCGCACCGACACTCTCATATGGCGTGCACCACACAACGTTCACACCTTCTTCCGCGCGCAACAGATAGCAGTTCTGGTTCGTCAGAATGACCGCACCGTCTTTGGAGGCAGCAATGCCGTTCTCTGCGCCCTCGCCAAGGGGCAGCCCGTAAACAAAGACAGCCTTTGAAAGATCGGTTTGTTCGCCATTCAGAATCGATTCTATCGCTGTGTGGGCAATGTAGCCGAGAACACCCTGCTGCTGCCGCTCGGGATAGATTCGGAAGCCGCCGGTGGCGAACCAAAGGTTTCCGTCGTAGTCAAAGACCACGGACAGAAGATTCTGTGTCAGCTCTTTGCCGAGCGCGGTCTCAGCAGCTGCCTTGATATCGATATCCAGAACCTTTTCAAATTCCGGAATGACGCTGCCATCTTCCTCTGTCGTACGCAGTATCAGTACATGGTTGTTGCTCGTCGGGCAGACGACACGGTTTTTAGAGTCAAGGAATGTGTAGGAACTCTGGATGACGTAACCGCCGCCATCATGCTGCATCGGTGAAAAATAGCCGAGCGTCTTCGTCTCTGTTGCATTCAGATCACGGATGGCGATGCCGCCGAGCAGTGGCACGACCGCGTGACCGTAGTTGTCAAAGTAAATCGCGGGTGAGGCGTTCGGGTTCGTTGTCTCAAAGGAAACATTGATTTCCGGATAGATGCCGAGCGGCAGAATTTCATCCGTTGAGTCGGTGTTGTAGCCGTCGTGATGGATGTTTGCATCACTTTTTGCCATATAAGGGTTTTCATCCACGTGTTTGGGTTGTAAAGCCTTCACGGGCAGTGCACCGGATAACGGTGCAGAAGATGTTGTTTCGTCCTCTGCCGGTGTGGGCGTTCCACCACAGGCCGCCATAGACAGGCACAGTGTTCCCGCCAGAAGAAAGCTAAATACAGAATAAATCTTTTTTCTCTTTTTCATCAATAATCCTCCTCATTGTTATGTTTGTTGTGATCCGCCCGGAATAAGGCAGACGTTTTTTTCCCATCTGACCATGTAGAAAGTCCCTGCTGAAACGCTTCTTCTGTTATTGGCTCTAACAGAAAATAGTCTACACGCAGCCGAAATGCATGCAGGGAAAAATCCAGATCGCTGCACCAGATGATGCGTGTTTCGGGAAAAAGCGTCCGCAGATGCTCCACCGCATTCAACCCTTCTACTCCCGGAAGTGCGATCACAGTGCAGGTTGGCGCATTTACACGCGCCACATCAAAGAACAACTCCTGCCCACGGTAACAGTCCATTTTGGGAAACAGACCGCGTTCAAAGCAGAACCGTGAAAGCTGCTCTATATAAAAGGCTTCCTGTGTTTCGCTACTTGTCAGCACGGCAATGCGGTACACAGCACTCCCTCCCTTCTGCCGTCATTGATGCTTTCTGCTTGTCAGTATACGGATATGCAAACGCTTTTCAAGCCGTTTGGCACGAAACCCTCAATTCCGTCACGAAATCTGAGTTTTTCATTGTGTCGGTGTTGGACAGGTATGATATAATTTAGTTTGGAATAGTTACTGGAATTTTTTACAAAGGAGTCAGTCCGGTATGAGAATAGCAATAGTGGATGATATCGAGACCGAACGTGCGCTGTTGAAAATGCGGCTTGAGCGACAGCTGAGCTTGTACGGTGTAGAGACGGAGATCTTAGAATTTGACAGCAGCGAGAGCTTTCTCGCAGCAGAAAAAGAACGGCACTTTACTGTGGCATTTCTGGACATTTACATGAAAGGATTAAGCGGCATGGATGCCGCAAAGGAACTTCGGAAGACGGATGCAGACTGCTTTCTGATCTTCACCACAACATCTACCGACCATGCACTGGAGGGATTTCAGGTGCGGGCATTCCACTATCTCGTGAAGCCCTTTTCCGAGGGAGAACTTGCCGGTCTGCTTACTGAAATGCTCGCTAAACTTCCGCGTCCTGAGCCGATTCTGACGGTGAAAGTCAGTGGCAGCGATGTTCGCCTTCGCTATAGGGACATTATTTTTGCCGAGCATTTTGCTCATATGATCAACATTCGTACGACTGCCGGTAAAACGCTTGCCACGCGGCAAAGCTTTAAGGCATTTACCGAGCCGCTGAAAAAAGATCCACGCTTTTTTGTCTGCGGCCGCGGTACGATTGTCAATTTAGAACATGCCGCTGATTTTCAGGCCGCCGCTTTCTGCATGACCGACGGTAGCCGCGTATATGTCAACCAGGAACTTTTGAAGCCTGCCAGGCAGGCATTTATGGAATTTCTGTTGCAAGGGGGTGTATGAGATGAAAGATATTCTGCGTCCGATCCTGGAGTTGTCCGTTGTACTCCCCGGTCTTTTACTTGCATATTTCCCTGTAAAATCCTATCTGAAGCAGTCCCCCGGAAAACTTGCCGCCCGGATTCTCCCACTGATGGCAGGATTGTGTATCGGTGCTGGGATCATCTGCTATCAGCTGCATGCTTCCACTGCGTCTGCCCTGGCAGGGATCACATTGCTTGCAATTGGGCTATATACCGGAACACTCCAAATCTCCCTCTGGAAATCCGGAACAATTGCACTGACTGTCTGCGCAGTGTTTGCATGCATCAACAGCTTGTCTCGAGCTATCAGTGTTATGATTGCTCTGCATATGCAGCTGCCACAGGACGAACCGTGGTTCTGCCTTGCAGCCTGTGTATTTTATAATGTTGTTTGCTGGATTTTGGTGCTGGCTGCGTTCTATCCGTCAACCCATGCAGTGCGTGTGATGGTTGAGGACGATAATTTTGCGCAAACATGGTATGTGTTCTGGGTTTTGCCGCTGGTGTTCATTTTTTTGAACCTTTTTATGATTCCGCGCTATCAGACGACACTTAGGACCGGTCGTGTATTGCAGGGATATATTGTGATAAGTATTGCACTTCTTTTGCTTTTGCTCTGGTTCAACGCAATTTTCCTGTTAATGGCCACCAGTCTCAACCGCAACGCGAGACTACAGCAGGAAAACCAGCTTCTTTTCCTGCAGCAGCAACGCTATGAGAATCTCAAAGCTGCCATCGAAGAAGTGCGGCAGGCGCGGCATGATATGCGCCATCAACTGAATCAAATTACCGCACTGGCTGAGACCGGCGATCTGGAGGGATTGAAAAGCTACCTTGAAAAAACCATTTCCCGCATCCCGAATCTCGGTATACACTTCTGCGAAAACCGCGCAGCAGATAGCGTCATCGGCTATTATTGTGCCCTGGCAAAGCGCGAAGACATTCCCTTTTGTGCAAAGCTCGATCTGCCGCAGACTCTTCCAATCGATGAGATTAACATGTGTCTGGTCTTGTCCAACTTGTTGGAAAATGCGCTCGAAGCCAGTATCCGCACTGCACCAGACAGACGGCAGATTAAAATCACTGCATACCTGCATGCCGGGCGGCTGCTTCTGATCGAAGTTGAGAATGCCTATGACGGCGAAATCAGGGAGAAGGACGGTGTTTTTCAATCCTCCAAACGAAGGGGAAACGGCGTCGGCATCCAGTCAATCCAACATATTGCAGAAAAAAGCGGCGGTGCAAGTACGTTTGCCTATCAGAATGGTGCTTTCTGTGCTAAAGTTATGCTCTGCGGATAAATGCACGCAGGATAAGCCCTTTGTGCTGATGAGTGTGGCAGAGGGAGAAGGTACCCTGAACGGCACCAGACTGAAAAAGGGAGACCATCTGATTCTGCCCGATGGATACGGTAAGGTGGAATTACAGGGGAAGATGCAGATCATTGCATCTACCATCTAGAAATTTCTTCAATGAAAAGAGGGATTGATTTCTCAACCCCTCATAGTGTATAATCTACTTAGAAAGGTGGTCGGAAGTGAAAATTCCGATTCGCCCTCAGTTCAGCTTAAAAAGAAATAGCATTCACTTTGGTCGGGGGATGCTATTTCTTTTTGTTATTATCGTCACCATGTCTGTCGATGTATGATAGAGCTGCAAAGACAACTAACAACAGAGTAAGTACTTCCATTGTATTCATGGGCATCCCCTCCTTTGTATTACTAGAGGGCATCTAACAATCGGAAAATCGCATCCGCTTTCGTTTCGATTACACAATAACATTATAACACAAATCGAACAAATGTTCAACTCGAGATATGGTGTCTTTCGGTGCAGTCTATCGATTCACTATGAAGTGATTGATACCGCCTTGTCTATGGTATATACTATGGATATACCGTATGCAAGGAGACATTTTTTATGATAATCTATGATTCATCATAGATTATCATAAAAAATATTGATCAAAAAATAGAGACAATAAAAGAGTGAGTTATATCATGGATACAATCAGAGGTAAATTTTTCAAACAACATTTATTATCAGATCAATTCCTCGATCTGATTGAGAAAAACAAGCGCCCCATGGACGAACTGATGTCGTATTATCAGTGCGCCATCATGGAGGTGGAGACGAAATTCAAGGTTTTGAATCAGGAGTATTCCCTGGAATACGACCGCAATCCCATCGAAGGGATCAAGACCAGAGTCAAATCGTATGACAGTATTCTGCGTAAGATCCGTCGGAAAAATATTCCCATGACGCTGGAAGGCATCGAAGAGAATATCCAGGATATCGCCGGAGTCCGGGTCATCTGTTCCTTCCCGGATGATATTTACGAACTGGCGGAGAGTTTCTTACGGCAGGATGACATTACTCTGATCGAGCGCAAGGATTATATAAAGAATCCCAAGGAGAGCGGCTACCGCAGCCTGCACCTGATCGTACAGGTGCCGATCTTTTTGCAGAATACGAAGAAGCTGGTCTATGTGGAAGTCCAGTTCCGTACCATCGCCATGGATTTCTGGGCCAGTCTGGAACACAAGCTGCAATACAAGAAAAATATTCCAGAGAGTCAGGCAAAGTTCCTGAAGGATGAGCTGTATGATTGTGCGCAGCAGAGTGCGGCACTGGATAAACGGATGCAGAATATCCGGAACATTATTGCGAAAAGCGAAAGTGAAGAAGAAAAAGTGGATTTTTTGCCTCCGTTTTTGCGCGATGAGAAAAATTGAGAATGGCTTGGAGAAACAGACAACATTTATCGTTTGAGCCGGATACCATAAAAGAGTAAGCCAAAGAGACATAAAGAATAAAAATAAAGGATAAGGAAAGAGTACAAGAATGAAGATCAGAGATATTTTAACACAGGATACAGCAACGATCTCTTTTGAGGTATTTCCTCCGAAGAAGAGCACGGATTTCGGAAATGTGGAGGCAGCAGCACTGGGGATCGCGGCATTGCAGCCTGCTTATATGAGCGTGACTTATGGCGCCGGCGGCAGTACCAAGGGACATACCATTGCTTTGGCAGGAGAGATTCAGAAGCAGCACAATGTGCCTACCGTGGCGCATCTGACCTGTGTCTGTGCTGACAGGAGCAGTATCGGCGCAGCTCTTACAGAAATGCAGGCGGCGGGAATCGAGAATATTCTGGCTCTGAGAGGAGATATTCCCAAGGATTTTGACGGAGAAGTATTTACGGATTTTACGCACGCCTCCGACTTGGTGCGTTTTATCAAAGAGAACGGAGATTTCTGCGTTGGCGGTGCCTGCTATCCGGAGGTGCATCCTGATTCTGCAAATAAGAATGCGGATATTCAGGGGCTGAAGGAAAAGGTGGATGCCGGATGTGAGTATCTGACGACCCAGATGTTCTTCGACAACAATATCTTCTTCAACTTCATGTACCGTGTGCGGGAAGCAGGGATTACCGTGCCCATCGTTCCCGGCATCATGCCCATTACCCGCGGTGTACAGGTGAGAAATGCCGTAAAACTGTCCGGCTGTAATGTTCCCGAACGCTTCAAAAATATCGTAGACCGCTTCGGAGATAACCCGGAAGCCATGAAACAGGCAGGCATCGCCTATGCCACCGATCAGATCATCGACCTGCTGGCCAATGGCGTGAAACATATCCATGTCTATTCCATGAATAAACCGGATGTAGCAGCCGGGATCCAGCGGAATCTGTCGGAGATTCTGAAGGCCTGAGATGGTAATCAAATACATTGACAGACGAAAAAGATGTACTATTATCTAAATGATGTC